>JAPUGI010000057.1 GCA_027292925.1 Gammaproteobacteria bacterium | reverse complement strand
TACTTGCTACGAATACGCCAGAGTGCAGTGGCGTATTCGTAGCAAGTCGAGGTAGCCTTGGCACAATAAAAGGGGGGTTAAGGGGGTCGGGTTATCCTTTACGTTGCCTGGGAATTGGACCCTTATCTTTCCTTCTGAGCAATTCAGGGAGCGGGAGTTGGTAAATCGGCTGATTACGAGGCTGGAAGTTACAGTCGAGTTACATTGGGAGAGTGACAAAAGAGTCAAGAAGCAAGTAGTTACCCGTAAGCTACTGATTTATATGGTAGCTATGGGCGGACTTGAACCGCCGACCCCAGCATTATGAATGCTGTGCTCTAACCAGCTGAGCTACATAGCCACATACATACCATTTTAACACAGCACCATGGATTCCAGTTCAAACCGAGGCATCGAAACGCCGTGATGTAGAGCGAGATTCCTCGGCTACGCTCGGGATGACGTCAAAATCCGCGCGAATTTTCCTGATTAAGTCTGATATTGTCAAGATTAGGAGCCTAACAAAACTGGAAAGAAGATCGAGAGAAACGCCAGAAGCAATGTGAAAGCCACCAGGCAATTTGTCTTGATGATGAAGTTTAGTTGTTGGATTCGCTCCTGGCTGGCAGCATCCTTCCAGACCTGGCTCATCATGACGTCCAACATCAACACAATAATAATAATTGGCGCTGTCGCCGGTAGGACTCCGCCAAAAAACAGATCCCACTCATCTGAATAAACCGGAGCACTTGCGAATGGCATCAGGAAGATAAAAGCTACCGCTACACTAAGCAGGAGATTTCGCAGTGCACCCATGGATTTGAGTTTTACTAGCAGGTTTTTCAGGAAATTAACCTCTAAACGTTAAACCTGAAATGAATGACATCACCATCCTGGACCAGATAATCTTTTCCTTCCAGGCGCCATTTCCCTGCTTCCTTTGCACCGGCTTCGCCATTACCGGTAATAAAATCATCGAAGGCAACCACTTCGGCGCGAATAAATCCTTTCTCAAAATCCGTGTGAATCACCGCGGCCGCCTTCGGGGCTGTGGCATTTTGTTTAACTGTCCATGCACGCACTTCTTTGTCACCCGCAGTAAAGTAGGTCTGCAAGCCTAATAATATGTATCCAGCGCGAATAACCCGGTCCAGGCCCGGTTCTTCCATACCGAGGTCGTTAAGGAATTCCAGTTTTTCCCCATCATCCAGCTCAGCTATCTCTGCTTCGAGTTTGTTGCAGATCACCACCAGGGCTGAATCTTCACTGCCTGCAATGTCGTGCACGGCATCGAGATGCGGATTATTTTCAAAACCGTCTTCGTCTACATTGGCAATGAAAAGGACGGGTTTCATTGTCAGAAGATGCAGATCCCTGACTTCCAGCTTCTGATCTTTTGTCAGGACAAGCGTTCTAGCGTGATTACCACTGTCTATGTGCGCCTGAACCGTTTCTAGAAAATCCCTGGTCGCCAACGCTGCCTTGTCTCCACTTTTCACGACACGGTTAACCCGGACGATGCCCTTTTCGATGGTTTCAAGGTCAGCTAACTGCAGTTCTGTGTTAACGATCTCAATGTCTCTCACGGGATCAATATCGTTAGCAATATGAGTGACGTTCTCATCTTCAAAACAACGCACTACATGAGCGATGGCATCTGTTTCCCGGATAGTGGCGAGAAACTGGTTACCGAGGCCCTCGCCTTTCGATGCGCCAGCCACCAGGCCTGCGATGTCCACAAATTCCATTGTGGTAGGTACGATTCGCTTTGGAACTACAATAGCGGCCAGTTTATCTAACCTCGGGTCGGGCATTGGCACGATGCCAGAATTTGACTCAATGGTGCAAAAAGGAAAGTTTTCCGCACCCACACCTGCTTTGGTGAGCGCGTTGAACAAGGTTGATTTACCGACATTGGGTAGGCCGACTATGCCGCACTTAAATCCCATCTATTCGTTTCCAATTTTAAAGTTATGAAGTCGGTTCATTGCCTGGTCCCAGTCTCCCTGGAGTGCCAGGGGCATACAGGCCAAAGCCTCCTCTATGCATTGCCCGATCATATCCTTGTCTTCGATCGTAGCCTTACCGAGCACGTGTCCTGTCACCTGATCTTTTGACCCCGGATGACCAACACCAACCCTAAGTCGGTTGAAGTCCTGGTTTCCACCAAGATTACGGGAGATATCGCGTAAGCCCTTATGACCTGCAAGGCCACCACCCTGTTTAAAGCGGATAGTACCAATGGAAAAATCAAGTTCATCGTGCGCAATCAATATCTGATTTGCAGGGATCTTGAAGAAGTTGGCTAACGCGCCTACTGATTTCCCACTCTCATTCATATAGGTAGAGGGGATCAGCAGTCGCAATTCCTGCCCTTTATAGTTGACATTGGTAACGCGGCCAAAGAACTTTTTCTCTTCCTTGAAAACGCCACCAAGCTGTTGCGCCAGCCGCTCAACAAACCAGATACCCGCATTATGGCGGGTATTGGCGTATTGATCACCTGGATTGCCGATACCGACAATTAGTTTAAGAGGAGCCTTCATCAGAACCTCTGGGAGGTTCAGCCGTTACTCGTCATCCGAAGGCTCTTCATCACTATCTTCTTCAGCAGCTGCTTCTTCTGTTTCATCTTCTGCAACCTCTTCGACTGTTTCAACCGGCTCTTCAACTCGCCTCGGTACATGTACAGCAACAACAACCTGGTCATGGTCCTCACCAAGCGCTAATTCAAGAATCGTCAGCCCCTCGGGAAGCACGATTTCACTCATGTGGATGGAACTTCCTAATCCGAGATTCCGGATATCGACTTCAATATACTCAGGCAGGTCACCAGGCAAACAACTTACCTCGAGAGATGTCATGGTGTGAGATACATTTCCACCCTCCTGTTTCACACCCACACAAGATTCTTCGTTGGTAAAGTGCAAGGGTACTTCGACAACAATGGTCTGGTCCATTTGCACCCGGAAAAAGTCCGCATGCATGATGCGATCTTTCGCGGGATGCCTTTGCAAATCCTTTAAAATTACTTCCTGGGCTTTACCTCCCGCCTTGATTGTAATTATGTGGGAAAAGAACGCCTCATTTTCACAGGCCTTGTGAAGGTCTTTATGAGGAATCGATAGTGGTTGTGGATCTTTACCTGCACCATAAAGGATTGCAGGAACAAGATCGGCATTCCGACGCAGGCGGCGGCTCGCACCTTTCCCCTTGTCAGTCCGCAGCTCAGCCTTTAGCTCGAATTCAGCTGCCATGGTCTTTCTCCTAAAGTTAAGCCCGAAGTCACTGCGACCGTTTCTTCCGGCGGTTATGCCCAATATCGGGCGGTTTTTACGACAAAAATCGTCTTTTGCGCTTGTAGGTTCCGAATCGTCGGACCGCTGCTTTCGCAGGAATGACGAGACTAAAGCGCCAGCGGCGGCTCTTTAAAATAGCGCCAGTGGCGGCTCTTTAAAACAAAGCAGGTTGAATTCTTTTTGAAAACAACGCGCTCAAAGATTCTTCGTTGCTGATTCTCCTGATTGATTCAGCTAGTTCGTCAGCAATACTAAGCTGGCGAATCTTTTCGGAATTCTCGGCCGCTTCACAGAGTGGAATCGTATCTGTCACAACCAATTCATCCAGCATCGAGCCCTCGATGTTCTGTATGGCGTCTCCTGATAAAACAGGATGTGTGCAATACGCCACTACCTTGATAGCACCATTTTCTTTCAGGGCATCTGCTGCTGCACATAACGTTCCTGCCGTGTCAACCATATCGTCCACCAACAGGCAGGTTCTGCCTTCAACATCACCGATGATATGCATAACCTCAGATTCATTGGTCTGCGGTCGCCGCTTATCAATAATCGCAAGTTCTGCATCGTTCAATTGTTTGGCTATGGCCCTCGCCCTGACAACTCCACCAACATCGGGTGAAACGATCATCAGATCTTTATAGTTCTTTCGTTCAATATCAATCAACAACACGGGCGTTGCGTAGATATTGTCAACCGGGATGTCGAAAAAACCCTGTATCTGATCTGAATGCAAATCTATGGTGAGTACCCGATTGATTCCAGCGATACTCAACATATCTGCGATTACCTTGGCAGTAATGGGTACTCTCGCTGATCGCGATCGGCGATCCTGCCTGGCGTAACCAAAGTAGGGTATTACGGCCGTGATCCTGCTGGCAGAAGCGCGATGGAAACAATCTGCCATTACAATCAACTCAAATAAATTATCATTAGTTGGTGCACATGTAGGTTGGATGATGAAAACATCCTTACCTCGAACGTTCTCATTAATCTCAACGCTCACTTCACCGTCGCTGAAGCGACCGACATCAGCGCTTCCCAAATCCATTCTCAAACGATCAACAACTCGACCGGCCAGGCCTCTGTGGGCATTACCGGTGAAGATCTTTAATTCCGCCACGATTATCTTCCAGACATAGATTTAATGAATATGGCTGGGGTGGCAGGACTCGAACCTGCGCATGCAAGGATCAAAACCTTGTGCCTTACCACTTGGCGACACCCCAAAACTATCTCGATGCACATACATCTTCTACCCACGCATCTGGTCCAATGCCCTTGCTAAAACTGATTTCTGTGTGCCCATGGAAATAAAGGCTGACCATTTTGCAGGTACCTGCGATAGGATTTCCCGGCCGAATTCATCCGTCGGAATGGTTAAATAAACACATGAACCAGTGCCCGTCATTTTAGCAGCGCCCCATTTACTTAACCAGCCAAGTGCCTCACGAACCTCGGGATACATGTCGCAAACCACTGATTCACAGTCGTTTTTGCCCTGATTAAACGGTGGACCCTGTCGCAAAAAACGCGCTATTGTGCTGGTACTTGAGTCGCGTGTCAAATCAGGATGAGAGAAAATTTCGGCAGTCGAAACATGGCATCCGGGACTCAAAACCAGGTACTTCTGTGCAGGTAGCTCAATCGACGTGAGCTTGTCTCCAATACCTTCTCCCCAGGCCGTTACCCCCTCTATGAACACTGGTACGTCTGCGCCAATAGACTGGCCCATAGCAACCAGCTTCTCGATCCCGAAGCCACTGCGCCAAAGCAAATTCAGGCCGTGAAGCGTGGTGGCTGCATCGCTGCTTCCGCCGCCCAGACCTCCACCGTCGGGGATAAACTTCTGTATCGTAACGACAGCCCCATGGGAGCAACCAGATGCTTGTTGTAACAATGTTGCCGCCTTGAATACAAGGTTGTCCTCTACCGGGACATCCAGCCCCGGACACAACACCTTAATTTCCCTGCTATCCTGTACAAGTTCAAATTTCAGGATGTCCGACAATTCGAGAAATTGGAATACAGTCTGAAGTTCATGGTATCCATCGTCACGTCTACCAGTAATAGTCAAGAATAGGTTTATCTTCGCCGGTGCCGGTAAGGAAAACTGGGTCAGTACACCCATTCAAGCGCCACTAATCTTAGTTTTACATCCGCCTGCTGAACCCGTATTTTTCTTGGTCCTTTAGGACTGAACTGCAGGAACTCGACCCGCCAGCCTTGTTGATAAAATCCGTCAACGGTTGTCTCATGCTCAAACCTTGGATCCGGCACACCGCGTACCCAATACTGCAATAATGAAACTGGCAGCTGGTAGCCAAGCTGGATTTCGAGAAGGTCGTCAATCCTGGTGCTACGGTATTCGTTACCGTCCGGCAGGGTGAGCATTACCTCATCGGCATCGCCGTTCAGCTGTGCGATCATAACGCCGAGGGTTCCGGTTAAGGAAATATTGTAGCTATCCGGAGATTGATCCCACACAAAACTCAGGTTGGCATTCCCATGGTCTGAGCGTACACCGATCTTGCCACGTAGTTGCCAGGACGATAAGGAGCCGAGGGTCAGATTGATGTTGCCGGGGCTCTCTTGGCTGAGGTCCCTCTGGCTGGTGCAGCTGGCCAGGGCCAGTGTTACCAATAGCGCAGCAACAACTCGCGCCATCAGGCTTTATTGACTACCAAAACGAATAATCACAGCATTAAGGATTTCACTGTCTGGCTTCAGTTCCAGCGCTTTTTCCCACACGCGGCCAGCTTCCAGTTTTTCACCCAGGTTCCAGAGCACTTCTCCCAGATGAGCTGCTACCTCATCATTAGCGAACATATCGAGTGCCTGCCTGAGGAATTTTACCGCTTCTTCCAATTTCTCGAGGCGATATAACACCCAACCCATACTATCAATGAACGCCGCTTCGTTAGGTTTGATAGTCAGCGCCTTCTGTATTAGAACCAGGGCTTCTTTATGGCGACTAGTCTGGTCTGTCAGGGAATAACCCAGCGCATTGAGAGCATCAGCATTGTTTGGTTCTAATCTAATAATTTCTCTTAGATCTCGCTCAAGAATATCCAACCGATCAAATTTCTCACCAGTCATAGCGCGGAAATAGAGCAGGTCGACATTATCCGAGTCCACTGCGAGCGCCTCATCCAGTAAGGAAAAAACCTCTTTCTCAAACCCTCGTTCACTGAGTAGTTGGGCTTCCACCATAATTAATTGTCGGTAGCGCCCTGGATTTTCTGCGCGAATCCTCTCAAGGTAATCACGAGCTTCTTTTAGTCTCCCCTGGTCAATCATCATGGAGCCTATACGAGCCTGCGCCGGTAGAAACTCGTATCCGTTTCCTACCTGCTTGTATTCTCGAATTGCGATCGGGTAATCCTTGTCCTTCTCGGCGATGCTACCCAGGTAAAAATGTGCTTCACTCGCGCGTCTGTTCCAACGGATCATCTGGTTCAGGTACTTTTTCGCTGATTCATCCTTTTTTTGCTCCATGGCGATCAACGCCAGCGCAAAAAGAACATCGCCATCGCTAGGTGAACGATCCAGCACCCACTCATATTGCGTCCTCGCAGCATTTAGACGGTCCGTCTCAAACAGGAATCGGGCATAAATCAAGCGTAAGCGTCTGTTATCAGGTAATTCCTCCAGTGCATCATCCAGGAATTTAACTGCATCTTCCGCACGATGCAGGTCTCTAAGTGCATTGACCTTCAGGATAATGACATTAATGTTTTTCTTGTCTTCCAACAAAATGTTGGTCAAGGCAAGTGCTTCTTCAAGCCGGCCGCTTTGCTCCAGCAATACGGCTTTTGAAAACAGCAGTTGTTCATCTTGAGCGTAGTCCTCAAGCATCCTGGATATCGCATCCAGCAACGTCGCCCGGCTTTCATCATCCAGGTTGGCAGCGCGGTATGCAAAGACATCGAAGTTCGCGAGCCCACCCAGACGTTTAACCGCTTCCATATGCAGGATTGCACTTTCAAGATCACCAATTCTCATGAACTGGTCGGCAGCATGTCGATGCGCATCCAGGCTGTTGGGTTCTTCCTCAGCCCATATTTGCGCTGTCTGAAGAGCTTCCGGGTAGCGTTTCAGATACGAGGCCAAACGAGTCGCGCGAGCAGCAACACCCGGGTCTCTACTCTTGATGGTCATTTCCACATATTTCTTCAGTGCGGTATCGTACTGCCCTCGATATCCGGCAACCTCTGCTACCAGTAGCTGGTACAAGGTTTCTTTTTCAAATCGTGCCGCAGGATAGTTTTCAGGCCTGGGTTGGGCTTTCGGCGTTGGTTGCACCAGTTCCGTGACTTCTGCCTCAGATATAAGCCCAACTTCCTCTTCAACGTCTGGTGACGTGGACGCACACCCCTGAAGCAACAGCAGCCCGCAGAACGACGCCATAATGTTATTCAAAAGTTTCATTAGATTATCCGATCCCGTATTCAACTGGGAATCTGGCTCCAGCCAGGTTCTCCGCCTATATTTCACGACTATATCCAAAGTACAATACGTACTTTAAATCATTTCCCCATGAAAGTGAGGACTTGTGCCAGACATTAGTGTAGCAGCGATACTCAGGGGTTCATTTTACGTTTATAGGGCAGGTGAGTCATCCGGGTAAGTTCTTCCACGGGTGGATGTTTCATGGAATTACTCATTGTTGGCATCAATCACCATACAGCGCCGGTTTCTCTGCGCGAAAAGGTGGCTATTACACCAGATCAGCTGGGCCACGCACTTCAGGACCTGCTAACCCGTGGGGAATTAACCGAGCTTGCCATTCTGTCAACCTGCAATCGTACGGAGCTTATATGCATCACAGCTCACCAGAACACTAACCTAATTGTAGAATGGCTGGCGGATTACCATCGCCTGCCTCTGGAAGAGCTACAGCAAAGCATTTACACAAAAACCGGCAATGAAGGAATTACACATATTATGCGAGTGGCTTCCGGTCTGGATTCCATGGTGTTAGGTGAGCCGCAAATTCTGGGACAGGTAAAAGACTCATTTACCCATGCGCAACTGCACAAAACCATCGGGCCAGAGCTCTATAAACTCTCGCAAGCCACCTACCAGGTCGCCAAACGAGTTCGAACCGACACAGCCATTGGCGAAAATTCTATTTCGGTGGCATCCACGTCAGTTACTCTGGCTTCCCAACTTTTCACAGACCTCAGCACCTGTAATGCGCTCTTGATCGGTGCCGGTGAAACAATAGAGCTTGTGGCACGTCATCTCACCAACGCCGGGATCAATGACCTCGTTATCGCCAACCGTACTATTGAAAAAGCGCAGATTCTAGCGGAAGAACACAACGGCCATGCTATCGATTTGTCAGGAGTGCCCCTGCATCTGGTAGATACGGACATAGTTATTACCTCCACCGCCAGCCAACTACCCATCCTTGGTAAGGGTTCGGTTGAAAGAGCAGTAAAACAACGCCGCCACAAACCCATTTTCATGGTTGATCTGGCGGTACCCCGAGATATAGAACCTGAAGTCTCCGATCTTCATGACGTCTATCTTTACACTATTGATGACCTGGAGCAGATCATTGACCAAAATCTTATCCAAAGGGTAGACGAAGCTGCCAGGGCAGAAACCATTATTCTGGAGGCGGTCCAGGAATTCGTTGATGATTACAAGTCCCTCCAAGCGTTGGATACGCTGGTTCGATTTCGCAAGAAAAATAATGATTTTAAAGATGCAGAATTAAAGAAAGCACTACAAAAGCTACAGCATGGTGAAGACCCGGCACAACTACTTAGATCACTGGCAAACCAGCTGACAAACAAACTCATTCACACACCCAGTATTCAGTTGAAACAAGCAGGCAAAGACCGACGCCCTGATCTGCTGCAAGCAATTGAAGATATATTTCAACTCGGGGAAGACCAATGAATTCTTCCTTAAAGTCAAAATTGGAACAATTACTGGAACGCTACGACGAATTGGGCGCTTTGCTCAGTGATGCAGAAACCATTGCCCATCAAAACCTGTTCCGAGCCTATTCCCGCGAGTATGCTGAAATTGAGCCAGTTGTTCTCTGCTATCGCCAATACCAGAGTAAGTCGGAAGAACTTGACGAGGCCAACATCCTGAGCAAGGACAAAGATCCGGAAATTCGTGACATGGGAAACGAAGAAGCTTCGAGCCTTGCGCCTCTGCTCCAAGATCTTGAGCATGAACTGCAGCGACTGCTGATTCCAAAAGATCCAAATGACTCTCACAATGTTTTCCTGGAAATACGCGCCGGCACAGGAGGAGATGAAGCTGCTATTTTTGCGGGCGATCTGTTTCGTATGTATCACCGATACGCGGAAAATAATAACTGGAAAACGGAAATCCTGAGCGAACGGCTCGGCGAACATGGCGGATACAAGGAGATTATAGTACGGATTGAAGGCAAAGATGTGTACGGTAAACTCAAGTTCGAGTCCGGTGCCCATCGAGTACAACGAGTCCCGCAGACTGAATCACAAGGTCGTATTCACACATCGGCGTGCACAGTAGCAGTACTTCCTGAGATTGAAAGTATCAATGAAATAGAGATCAATAAAAGCGACCTCAGGGTTGATACCTACCGCGCTTCTGGTGCAGGAGGGCAACACGTCAACAAAACCGATTCGGCGGTTCGCCTAACCCACCTGCCTACTGGAACTGTGGTGGAATGCCAGGACGAAAGATCGCAACACAAAAACAAAGCGCGGGCCATGAATCTCCTGCAGGCGAAATTGCTGGACCAAGCCCAACAGAAGCAGGTTAACGAGCAAGCTGAAACTCGTCGTAATCTGGTTGGTAGTGGAGACCGGTCAGAAAAAATCCGGACCTACAATTTCCCGGATGGTAGGGTGACAGATCACCGAATCAATATCACCCTGCATCGTCTGTCCCAGACCATGACAGGGGATCTCGAGCCCATCATTGACCAGCTCATTGCCGAACATCAGGCAGATCAATTACGATCACTGGGCCTAGTCTCTGAAGATGAAGCGTGAACATCGAAAATTGAGTGAACTGCTGGAGGAAGCAAACTCGTTAGTAGGCATATCCGACTCCCCTCACCTGGACTGTCAGCTGATTCTTGCTTTCAGTCTTGGACAAACGAGAGAGTGGTTAATTGCAAATTCCGATAAATATGTCTGTGCAAATCAAGCCGATAGTTTTAGAAAATTGATATCTCGCAGACAAGGAGGGGAGCCGGTTGCCTACATCCTCGGTCACAAGGAATTTTGGGACTTAACTCTAAGTGTTACAAAAGATACCCTGATACCACGGCCAGAGACGGAACTGCTTGTCGAGACCATACTTGACACCTTCGATTATGCAACTCGCCTGGTAGTTGACCTTGGCACTGGATCCGGTGCCATAGCAATCGCGCTCGCGCTCGAGCGGCCGACCTGGCACATAGTGGGTGTTGACATCAATCCACGAGCACTCAAAGTTGCAAAAAAAAATGGTGCCGGTATTGCCAACTTGGACTGGCTACAAAGTCACTGGGGTAACGCACTAAACAACGACAGCATCGACCTGCTAGTCTGTAACCCACCATACATCGCTATGGACGATCCTTATCTTGATGGTCTTGCCTGTGAGCCTCAAAGCGCATTAGTCTCTGCTGGCAATGGGCTTGCTGACGTGTATTCCGTGATTCTTGAGGCACAGCACCTGGTAAGGTCCGAGGGTCATCTGCTATTGGAACATGGCCACAACCAGCAACAGCAGGTATGCAAGAGACTGATGGCGTGCGGATTTGACCCAACTCCTTTGCTGGACCTGCAAGGCAACCCAAGAGCGGTATTGGCCAAAAAGGAATCATAGGCTCTCCAGATGAAAGATGAAGAATTGTTGCGTTACAGCCGCCAAATAATGCTCCCGGAGATCGAAATCGACGGACAAGAAAAACTGCTGAATTCGAGAGTGCTGATCGTCGGTCTTGGCGGTCTGGGCTGTCCCGTTGCCATGTATCTCGCCGCTGCAGGTGTTGGTCACCTCGTTCTTGCCGATTTCGATGTCGTTGACCTTAGTAACCTGCAGCGTCAGATCGCCCACACCACTGACGGCGTCGGACAGCTCAAAGTCGCCTCGGCAATGCAGACCATCTCTGCCTTGAATCCTAATGTCAAAGTGACTTGTATCGATCAACAATTTGACACAGATACCCTGATCTTCCAAATTAATCTGGCTGACCTGGTGCTGGACTGCACAGATAACTTCAATATTCGTTTTGAGATCAATGAACTGTGTGTCACAAACAACACACCTTTGGTTTCCGGTGCTGCCATTCGCCTTGAGGGACAGGTTATGGTTTTCGATCCAAAGATGCCAGATTGTCCCTGCTACCGCTGCCTCTATCAGGAAGCTGATGATGTTGCTTTAAACTGTTCAGAGAATGGCGTCGCAGCACCCGTAGTCGGCGTGATTGGAACAATTCAGGCAGTTGAAGCCATCAAGCTTCTCGCAGGATTTGGTCAGTCGCTGGCAGGCTATTTACTCGTATTTGACGCAAAATCTATGAACTGGCGCAAACTGAAGTTGTCCAGAAATCCGGCCTGCATAACCTGCGCTGGTTAGGCGGGAAAATCACCTGCCACCTGCAGGTCTGCATGATAAGAGGAGCGTACCAGTGGACCACTGGCAACCTGGGTAAAACCCATCTTCTTTGCCAATTCTCCCAGCTCTAGAAACTCACTGGGATGAACGAACCGTTCCACCGCCAGGTGATTTTTGCTGGGTTGCAGGTATTGGCCCAGAGTAAGCATATCGACCTTGTGCCCAAGGAGCTCAACCATCACCTGTTTCACTTCATCAAGGGTTTCTCCAAGACCCAACATTAGTCCGGATTTAGTGACGACATTGGGCGCAACTTCCTTATAACGAAGTAATAAACGTAGTGATCCGTCATAGTCAGCGCCGGGCCGGGCTTTTCGATAAAGGCGTGGTATCGTTTCGAGGTTGTGGTTAAACACATCCGGTGGTGTTTCCCGCAAGATTCCCAATGCAATATCCATTCGTCCACGGAAATCAGGAACCAATATCTCAAGACCAGTGTGCGGGTTCATTCGCCTTATTTCCTGAATGCAATCAGCAAAATGTCCAGCGCCACTATCTTTTAGATCATCCCTGTCGACTGATGTGACAACGACATACTTAAGGCGCATTTCTGCAATAGCCTCAGCCAGTTGTTTCGGTTCATCCTGGTCCAGGGGGTTGGGTTTACCGTGTGCCACATCACAGAATGGACAGCGCCTGGTACAGATTTCACCCATAATCATGAATGTGGCCGTGCCGCGTGAAAAACATTCTGGCAAATTAGGACAACTTGCCTCCTCACAGACGGAGGCGAGATTTCGCTTACGCAAAATACCTCTGATCCTGGCGAGTTCCGGTGTGGTCGGTATCCGCACCCTTATCCAGTCGGGCTTGCGCGGCATGTTTTCAGTCGGCACAACTTTCACAGGGATACGCCTGACTTTTTCAGCGCCCCTTAATTTCTCTCCCTGGACAAGTCTGTTGTTTCGCATTAAAACAAGGCCATCATGCCTTCCTATTGACGGAAAGAATCATACCCGAAATGTGCAGCAAGTTGCGCAACGAGACAAGATGACACTGATGATATATCTTCATTGACCCCAAGACCCGCAAGGTCAGTTACCTCTAAACCCTCATAGCCACAAGGGTTAATCCTCCCATAGGGTTCAAGATCCATCGAAACATTCAGGCTGAGCCCGTGATATGACCGCGCCCTGCGTACCCTTAATCCGAGGGCCGCGATCTTCGCATCCTGAACATAAACACCGGGGGCGTCCGCTCTTGCCTTCGCTTCGATGCCATAGCTCGCCAGCAGGTGTATAACCGATAGCTCAATCCCGTCGACAAGGTCCCTGACCCCCAGCTGCTTTCTTTTAATATCAATCAGAAGGTAGCAAACCAATTGGCCGGGTCCATGGTAGGTAACCTGACCTCCCCGGTCTGACTGCACGATGGGGATGTTACCTGGATCAAGAATATGCTCTTTCTTACCCGACTGCCCCTGTGTAAAAACGGGATGATGCTGCAATAACCAGAGTTCATCAGGTGTTTCATCATCACGCGCATCCGTAAATTCGCGCATACGTTGCAGGGTATCCTGGTATTGAGTAACTCCCAGATTTTTTACAATGAGATGCTTCGCATTTAGATCATGTGGTCCAGGCATTTCTAATCACCCAAAAATTTGGCGAGATCACAATACAAGGCGGACGGCGGCACATTCCTTCAGTTCTGCAAACAAGCGCTTTAGTTGAGGCTCCCCGGTAGCCCATAACAACACCGTGATCGAATTATAATTACCTTTACTACTTGGTCTTTCCTTCACTTTATCGAGTGCAATGGTGGCGTCATAGCGACGCACAATACTTAGGACTTCATCCCGGAAGCCGGGAACCGACTCGCCAATCACCTTGATTGGATAGTCGCAGGGAAATTCAATCTTTGGTTCCTTCACATTTGGTTCCGGCAGGCTCCCTAGATTTCGAGTGGATCTCCACCGAATAATTGCAAAAAGAATAACGCGATCTCGTCCCATATGCGACTGAAGAAACCGGCTTCTTCTACTGCATTTAGTGCAACCAGAGTGGGACTTAATAATACTTCTTCATTCATTCGCACTGTTAACGTGCCTAGTTTTTGCCCTTTGGACAAGGGCGCGAGAATTTCAGTACTAATATCCATGTGCGCCGCAAGATTGTCTCTAGCTCCTCTTGGTATGGTCACTACAATGTCGTTTTCAAGGCCAACGTTTATCGAACTGTGGGAGCCTCCCCAGACTCGAACCTTTTTCAACGATTCACCACCACTGTAGAGAGGGACAGTTTCGTAATAACGAAACCCATAGGTCATTAGTTTTTGGCTTTCAGTCGCCCGGGATTCCTCGGAGACGGTTCCCATCACCACCGAAACAAGACGCATCCCGTCTCTTTTCGCTGACGCAACAAGACAATATCCGGCAGCATCAGTGTGGCCAGTCTTTACGCCATCAACAGTATTGTCTCTCCATAGAAGGGAATTTCTGTTTGGCTGCCTAATATTGTTGTAGGTAAAATATTTCTCAGAATAGAGCTTGTAGTGTTCAGGAAATCGCTCGATCAAGGCGATGGTGAGCTTGGCAAGATCTGCTGCGGTCGTATAATGGCTTTCATCCGGTAGGCCAGTGGTATTCATGAAATTTGTATCCACCAACCCTAAACGGGATGCCCATTGATTCATGACATCCACAAATGCTTCTTCGCTACCTGAGATATGTTCAGCCAATGCCACGCTGGCATCATTACCTGACTGGACAACGACACCTCGCAGCAGATCCTGTACCGAAACCCTAGCACCTTCCTGGATAAATGTGCGAGACCCTTCCATGCGCCATGCTTTGACACTGACGTTGACGCTGTCCTGAAGGCTGATAGTTCCTCTTTCAATCTCCATCGCCGCGACGAAACTTGTCATAATTTTTGTCAGACTTGCCGGGGGCAATCTCTGTTTGCTGTTGTGTTCAACCAAAACGGTACCCGACATGGCATCAATCAGCAGATATCCCTGCGCAGCCAATTGCGGCGGCGCGGGAATAATTGGTTCGCTGGCCAGTAAGATATTCGGAATTGTCAGGGAGACGAAAAGGGTAAAAATTCTGTGCATTATTTCAATATTCCTGTTTGATACTATATTACTTAACAAGAGATTAGGCAGGGTCGGTTTTTATAGCACTGACTACTCAATTTCAACTTTAATAGGTTTGTTGGCCACTGCCTGGGTAACCAGCATGGAGATTTTTTCTTCTTCCAACTCCGTCCCGATCGGTCCAATCCATACCTTGTGCAAGATTCCAGCGTGCAATTCACTCTGCAATATCCTCACCTGGATACCGCCGCCATGATCAGCCAACAACTCCTGAATCTGCTGCAGCAACAATTTTGCGCCCTCAATCCGAGAGAACGCGCCCGCCTGGAGGAAATAGGAGGAGCCTTCAGCGGATAGAGAGCCTTCAGCGGGTAATAAAGAGCCCTCAGCTGATAGAGAGCCTTCAGCGGGTAATAAAGACCCCTGAGCTGATAGAGAGCCCCCAACGGTGAGTGAGCCTTCAACACGACCCATATCCAGGCCAGGATAATTTTCCTCATCCACGGCTTCCACAACTACCGGTGCCGTTCCCTTGTCGGCAAAACCAAGTTCTATCGCAGCCTTGTAGGATAGATCAATTACCCGATCGGCATGAAAAGGTCCTCTGTCATTAACCCTTAGAATCGCTCTCTTGCCATTATCAAGATTGGTAACCTTGACAACAGTTGGCAGAGGCAATGTTTTATGTGCTGCTGACAAATCGTACATATTGTACGTTTCGCCGTTAGCAGTTAATCGTCCATGGAACTTTTTTCCATACCAGGAGGCGATGCCGATTTCGAGATACCCCAAACTATCCGGCATAACCTCATAACTTTTCCCAAAAACAACATACGGGCTGTTGTTTCCAGGTCCCACCTGAACTTCACCAGAACCTGATCCCGGTTTCGATGGCAACCTGCTCGTCTGTTGTATTGATGAACACGAACCCAGCAGTAGAAATAGAAGTGTGAAAAAAGAAAACACTATGCGACCAGAGAACCTCTGGTCCAGACCGAGATGCAACCTATTGATAATTATGACTCGCAACCTCGCTTGAAGTTCTCAATGCTTCACTTAGTTGAAAGATAGCCATCGCATAGAGTCTGCTGTGATTGTAACGGGTAATAACATAGAAATTGCGCATTCCCAGCCAGTATTCGTCCCCCTCTTTACCAACCAGCTTCATCGGACTAACTTCGAGTGTTTCATCAAACTCCATCAGGGTCATCACCCCGAGTTCGCGCATCTCACCAACTGTACTACTTGGCTCGAGTGAAACATTGAATTTAGAGTCAACGACGGAGCCTTCAGCGGCTAAAGAGCCCTCAGCGGATAAGGAATCCCCGACTTCAGAAGAGCGATCAAGGAGGGAAGATCCATCAATTAACCCGCCGCCATCGACATTTTTTACGATAGCTTTAACAACCACAGTCTCTCCCTTGCGCCAGCCATGCTCAGCGAAGTAGTTAGCTACGCTACCGATGGCATCAGTGGGGTTGTTCCATATGTCCCGCACACCATCTCCATCAAAATCTATGGCATAGCGCCGATAACTACTGGGGATAAACTGACCATATCCCATGGCACCGGCGTAAGATCCTTGCAGATCTGTGATGTGCTGGTTCTCTTCCCGAACCAGGAGAATAAATTCGCGCAATTCCTTCTTGAAAAAACTGGATCGCGGCGGATAGTCGAACGCAAGTGTCATTAATGCATCCAATACCCTGAAATTGCCACTATGTCTGCCATACATGGTCTCCACGCCAATGATCGCAGTAACAATAACTGGAGGAACCCCATACTTACTGTACGCTGCGGCCAACGCTTCCTTGTTGTCCATCATGAACCTGCGTCCTGCTCTCATTCGGTTTTCAGTAAGGAAAATGTCTTGGTACTCGCTCCAGGTCAGCACTTTTTCGGCTGGTCTTGATATGGCATCAATAATGGTTTGTTTGAACCTTGCCTGGCGAAATACGATAAGCAGCCCTTCAGTAGTAAACCCATCCGACTCGGCTAATTCTTTGGCAAAGGATCTAACCTCTTCTCGTTTCGAATAATCTGAAGTCTCTGCCGGTAATTGCTGGGGCATCAGTAATGTTAGCAAAAAGACGCTTTTTATCAGAGGTTCCTTAAGCATATAGAACGCAATTCTCCTTATAGAATAATTCGTCGATGCGTATGGATCGACATGATGATTCCAAAACCCGCAAATAAAGTGAGCACGGAAGTCCCGCCATAGCTCACCATGGGTAGCGGTATGCCAACAATCGGTACTACTCCACTAACCATACCAATGTTTACAAACACATAGACAAAAAACGTGAATGTAATAGTACCGGATAACAATCTGCCAAAAGTATCCTGTGCCTGTAAGGATATGATAACCCCCCGCCCCATTAGCAGAAGGTACATGATCAATAGAATCACAATTCCAAGCAGGCCCAACTCCTCCGCCAACACCGCGATAATAAAGTCAGTCTGACTCTCTGGCAGAAAATCGAGATGAGATTGGGTCCCCTGGAATAAGCCCTTGCCGAACAAGCCACCGGATCCGATGGCGGTTTTTGACTGAATAATATTCCAGCCAGTTCCCAGTGGATCACGTTCCGGGTTAAGGAGTGTCAGGATTCTTTGTTGTTGGTAGTCCCGGAGTACGAACCAAAGGGCGGGCGCTGATACCAGGCACGTTCCCAGGGCTCCCAATACAAATCGCCAGGGAATTCCGGCTAACAACAACACCAACAAGCCGGAAGCACCAATTATTAAGGCCGTCCCCAGGTCTGGTTGAGCGGCGATCATCAGCACGGGAATCGTGATCATGACAATAGCCCAAACGACATGTTTCGCTCGTGGCGGTAAATGGCGGTCATGGAAATACCAGGCAAGAATCATCGGAACAACAAGCTTCATTATCTCGGATGGCTGAAAACTCAGGAGCCCCGGAATTCTCAGCCAGCGTTTTGATCCGTTAACTTCATACCCAACCATGTACGTCAGCACTAAAAGAATCACACCCACCACAAATAACCAAGGGGCAAGTCGCAAATACAAAATGGGTGAGATTTGCGCCATGACTACCATGACGACTGTGGCAATCCCGAGTTTGACAGATTGCGCGAGAACCGGTCCTGATTGTTGGTCAACGGCACTAAACAGAATTAGCAGACCATAACTGGAAATACATAACATCAGGAACATCAGCGGAAAGTCCAGGTGCACTTTATCCCCAAGACCCGACTTGCGCTGAAAAACAAATCCTGAATCCGGCAACCGCCTGACAAAATCCTGGCTCACAAAACCTTCTCTGGATTGCTTGCTACAAGCGAATGTGTTCTGACTTTCTTCATTTTGAATTCGCTAATTGTTGTCCACTGCGCAGCAAATAGTGATCAAGCACTTGGCGTGCAACTGGTCCAGCAAACTCACTACCTCCGCCTCCATTTTCAAGCAGAACGGCAAGCACTATCCTGGGTTTGTCCACTGGCGCGAACGCGACGAACCAGGCATGCTTTCTCTGGCGCTCTTCCAACTCAGCTTCGTCGTACTCTTCACCTTGCTTTATTCCAACAACCTGAGCAGTTCCAGACTTACCCGCCATGCGATAGGTAATATTGCGACCAATGTGAGCCCAGGCTGTGCCATTTTCACCAAACCCCTGGTTGCCACGATGCACCACCATCTGCAATGATGAAATTATCAGTTCCCAGACATCCTCAGGTACGAACTCAATATCTTGGGGGGAAACAGCGACGGATTGATTCATCAGGTCGCTACCTTCCTTTAACATACGCGGTGCAATCCACTTTCCCCTGTTCGCAATCAGCATGATCGCAGTTGCCAGTTGTAGTGGTGTCACCAACATGTCACCTTGCCCGATTCCAATATTTACCGTATCTCCAGGATACCAGGGCAAACCCCTCGCCTCTCGCTTCCATTCCTTGGAAGGCAACAGTCCCTTGCTGGCTTCTGGTATGTCAAGCGCTGTATTCAGTCCAAATCCGAACCATTCAAAATATTCGTGGATACGGTCAATACCCAATTTCACTGCCAGGTTATAGAAGTACACATTGCAGGATCTATAAATAGCTTTCTGCAGATTGACAACACCATGACCACCCAAACCACTTTTCGTCCAGTTCCAATCCCTGTACAAACGCTCATCGTTCGGCAGTTGGAACCAACCGGGATCTTCAATGGTAAAGTCAGGATTGGTTATGCCGGACACCAAACCAGCCAATGCAAGCAGGGGTTTGATGGTGGATCCGGGTTCATATTGACCTTGTACGGCCCGGTTAAAAAATGGTACGTCGATTGAATCTAGTAGTTTTGCGTAAGTATCATAATCGATACCAGTCACGAACAGGTTCGGGTCATATCCTGGTTTACTCACCAGAGCCAGGATTCCGCCTGTTAACGGGTCAATGGCTACAATGGCTCCGCGACGATCTCCTAACGCATCACTCGCCACTTGCTGCAGGGAAGAATCAACATACAGCACCAGATCCTTCCCGGGGACCGGTAGGGTTGAATCCAGCACTTTCATCACCTTGCCACGTGCGTTGATTTCCACCCTTTGGTATCCCACCGTGCCCAGCAGGTCAGACTCATAAAATCTTTCTATACCAATCTTGCCGACGTGATCTGTGCCCGAATAAGCAACCCGGTCCAGCCGGTGTACATCTTTTTCGTTAATCCGCCTGACAGAACCAACAGCATGCGCCATTAATTCGCCCTTTGGATAGTGCCTGACTAATTTGGCTTCTATTTCGACGCCTGGCATGGCATATCGATTGACGCTGACCTGGGCAATCTGTTCGTGGGAAAGTTTGAACAGAACGGGAACTGACTCAAATGGCCTTTGCCGCCGCCTCAGCCGTTTACGAAAACCTTCAATCTGCGATTCTGATAAACCTACTAGTTCATCTATTTTGGCCAGTGTGGCGTCCAGGTCATCAACCCTCTCTATAGTAATGGTAAGGTTAAAGGAAGGGATATTGTCCGCGATCAACTCACCATCTCTGTCATAGATCAAACCACGTATCGGAGGTAACGACTGTACCTGGATTCGGTTTTTGTCAGATAGCGTCGCGTAAACATTGTGCTGCACTATTTGTAGATAAAAAAGTCGGGCAACAAGAAACAGGGTCAGAAAGATCAACAAGCCGAAGCCCAATGCTGCCCGTTCAAAATAAATCCGGCTTTCACGTGTATGATCTTTTAAGACTAAAGGCTCAACCATTATTCAGCTACCTGTGATAAGGATGATTGTTCAGCATAGACCAGGCGCGATACAACTGTTCCGCTACCAGTACCCTCACCAGGAAGTGCGGAAACGTAAGTCGTGACAGTGACCAGGTGTCATCTACGTCATCCAGACAACTTTTTGACAATCCATCCGGACCGCCAATTAACATTTGTATGTGGCTATACTCATTCATCCACTGTTTCATTCTACTAGCCAGATCCGCTGTGCTCCATAGACTCCCTTCACGATCCAAGGCAATGAGTCTTGCACCTTTGACAAATCGTTTGCGAATTCCTTTTTCTTCTTCGCTCTTCAGCCTACCCGACGAATCGTTCTTGAATCTTTTCGCAATCGCGATCTCTCTTATCTCGAGGGCACACTCTCGCGGCATCCGTTTCTGGTATTCCGTTACGCCTTCCTTAATCCAGGCAGGAGGCTTTGTACCCGCTGCCAGAAGTTCTATTTTCACTCCAGTTTTCCATCGCTTTGTTTTGGGAACCTGGTCTACGGAGCACTCCCTTCAGTCTGACTGGGACTCATACTCCACAAACTTTCCAGATCATAAAAATCCCGAACTTTTGGCAACATGACATGGACAATGACATCGGTGAGGTCTATCAACACCCATTCACCCTGCTCTTGCCCCTCAACTCCAAGAGGTTTGAAACCTGTATTTCGAGCTTCTTCCAAAACGCTGTCAACAAGCGCCTTAACCTGCCTGTTGGAATTTCCGCTGGTAACGACCATATAATCAGCAATATCCGTTATCTCGCTAATATCAAGACAAACAATCTCCTCACCTTTGACATCTTCCAACGCCCGGATAACCAGGTTTTTAAGCTCAACATTCAGCATCTATATCTACTTCCCTTAGTCTCCATTAACAATACAAACCATGCTCCAAAGCAAAGTCAATCACCTTTTCCGGCATTTTACCTGTTGGCCTCGTACCGATCTTTAGCATCTCCCTGATTTCCGAGGCAGACACATCAACCTGTGCCAGGCTCACAAGACAAATAGCCCCGAAAGCCAGTTGTTTTATATCTTTCGGATCATCCACCAGCCTTCTCCGGGACCACGCTAACACTTCGGCCGGTATTTCCGGGGAATAACCCGGTCGATCAAGAACTACCAGGTGCGCAACATCCGTTAGACTTCGCCATCGATCCCATTCATTCAATGTGCAGTAGGAATCAATGCCTAGGACAAAATACAGCGGGGTCGCCTCTCCCAGCTCAGATCGAAATGAGGCAAGTGTATCTGCAGTATAGGAAACACCCTGCCTGGATACTTCCCTGTCATCTACCTCCATTGCATTGTTCCCACAGGTCGCAATCTGCAGCATGAAAAGACGTTGTGCAGGGGTCGATGATGGACCTGTCCGATGAGGTGGAACGAATGAAGGTACAAGTTTTACACGAGGCACCCCCAGCAAATCCATCACTGCAACTGCAGATTCCAGATGACCGAAATGGATTGGATCGAAGGTGCCTCCAAAAACAGCCAATCCCGCCTCAGGATTTGTCATTGACGAATCTGCCCATCCCCGAAGACTATGTACTTCTGTGATGTAAGACCTTCCAGCCCGACGGGACCTCTGGCGTGAAGTTTATCAGTAGAAATTCCTATCTCTGCTCCCAGACCATATTCAAAGCCATCAGCAAATCGAGTAGATGCATTGATCAATACCGAACTTGAATCTACTTCCCGGATAAACCGTCGCCCCTTCGAGTAGTTCTCAGTCACAATAGTATCTGTGTGATTTGATCCATATTCATTAATATGATCAATAGCACAGTCTATTCCTTTCACAACCTTTACTGAAAGAACGGGACCAAGATATTCGGTTCCCCAGTCTTCCTCGGTCGCAATTACTATCTGGCAGATATTGGAGAGAATCTTTTTGGTGTCATCACAGCCTCGCAATTCCACACCCACCTTAAGATACTGGTTAGCCAATTCGGGCAACACATCTGGCGCAATCGGGGCTGCCACTAACAAAGTTTCCATACTGTTGCATACCGCATAGCGCTGGGTCTTAGAGTTGAAGGCAATACTTATGGCTTTTTCCCTATCTGCATCTTCATCAATGTAAACATGGCAGACACCGTCAAGATGCTTAATCAGCGGGATTGTAGCTTCCTTCGCGACCCGCTCAATCAATCCTTTACCTCCTCTCAGCACAATTACATCAACATATCGATCCATCTTCACGAGTTCACCGACTGCATCCCGGTCCGTATGCTCCACCAGTTGAACGACACATTCATGCAAACTATTTTGTGTGAGACCCCGGGTTATGCATTCAGACAGTGCCCGGTTGGAATGAATCGCTTCGGAGCCGCCGCGCAATATCGTCGCATTGCCAGACTTCAGGCACAAACTCGCAGCATCAATCGTAACGTTAGGTCTCGATTCGTAAATAATACCTATGACTCCAATTGGCGTGCGCATCTTGCCGATCTGCAAACCATTAGGCCGGCGAACGAGGTTACTAATTTCACCCACCGGATCCTGTAATTGGACCACCTGCTCCAATCCATTTACCATAGCGTCAAAGCTGGCGTCGGTAAATGCCAATCGATCCAGCAGCGCGTCGCTCAGCCCTTTGGCACGACCGGCTTCAAGATCTTTTTCATTTTCCAGCATTAAATGCTTGCGTGCACCAAGGATCTGTTCTCCTATGGCCTGCAACGCAATATTTTTCTGATCGGTGCTGGCTCGACGAATGGAAACAGATGCAAGTCTTGCAGCCTTTCCAATTTTGAGCATGTAATCCCGAATATCCATTCGCTACTATGTTGTATGCTTAAGTTTCAATTATAACGCTTTGTTCATGATATTCCCCAATGCTAGGGAACCTAGACGATCGCTTTTTCAATAAGGACCCTGAGCTTCTTGCCATGGCCCTCCTGGGTAAAATATTGAGACGACGAATCAATCACCCACGGGCAGGAGACGTTTGGCTGGCGGCTCGGATTATCGAGACGGAGGCATACTACATCACCGAGAAAGGTAGTCACTCTTCTCTTGGCTTTACGGAAAAAAGAAAAGCCCTGTTCATGAAACCTGGCACTATCTATATGTACTATGCGCGTGGCGGTGATTCACTCAACTTCTCAGCCAGGGGTAAAGGTAACGCTGTTTTAGTGAAGTCCGGATTTCCATACGTCGATGAGAAAAGTCCTATCTCAAGCGTAGAAATTATGCGAGAGCTGAACCCCGGTGGTCGAACCGCAAGACCCGACGAGAAACTTTGCAACGGACAAACTCTACTGTGCAGGTCCCTCAACTTAAAAGTTCCCGAATGGGATCAACAACAGCTTCAACGATCAGAATTCACACTCGAGAATTTGGGGCATGTACCAGCTGCCATCCTTCAGTGTCAACGAATTGGTATCTCGCCAGGCAGGGACCATCAATTGCTGCTGCGCTTTATCGATGAGGAGTACGCACCATCTTGCACCAGTAACCCCCTGACGAAAAAAAGCTGGAAGCGAGGCAAGGATTACCTGGTCCATCATGCGGTTACCTAGTTCGGCCTTGTTGTTTCGGGTACTGCATACGCTCGATCAGTTTGCCAATTTCGTTCAAACGTGCGACCGGATCTTTCATCTCCAGCAGACGTTGTTTATAACGATTGGCGCACGGTAACAGTTCGGTCAACCGTGAGCCGACTTCACGCGCCTCACCATAGTCGATTTCGAGAACACGATTTTTTACCACTTCATGTTGAACCAGTGTATCCAGCAGGTTTGCTAAATTCTCGTGCTTCTCAGGAATCGGTGCCTTTTCTTCCATCTCCAGGAACTCAACTTCCGCCATCATCAAACGGTTAGTTGCTTCATACTGGTCTCGAATAACAAACTTCACCTGGCCTTCCACGGTAATTCCCAGCATGCCGTTGGACCTCTGGTCAAAGTCTACAATCGTAACGTAGGTACCATAGTGAGACACAGTTGGAAGTTGCTGATCATTACGGCGCAGTACCTGCTCGCCATCTTCAATCATTACGATTCCGAAACCCGACTCACATCGCATGCAATTTTTCACCATATCCAGATAGCGAAGTTCAAATATCTGCAATTCCAGCCTGCCTCCCGGAAACAGTACGAGGGGAAGTGGAAACAAGGGTATCTCTGCCATCGCTAGTTCCTGTCCCGAATTGGTAAATTCTAACAATATCAGGACACATGGAAAATCATAGATAATGAAAACAACCACTTTCGAAGGAAGGGGCCTCCTAGGTGTGGCACACTCGGTGTCTGAATCTAGACAAAATTGGCTTTATTCTACGTTGTGACCACGGTTGCTATCCAGGGGAAATCTGGCTCCCACGAGCTTTCATACTCGCTTTGAACTAAACTAGGCTGGCCTGATGTTGTAAATAAAGTCACCATAGAAGAATAATTACTTGGACTTCCTGCAAGCTGTTTCCCTGGCCCTCATCCAGGGAATTACTGAATTTCTGCCAATCTCCAGTTCCGCACACCTGATTCTTCCTACCGCTGTACTGGGTTGGCCGGACCAGGGACTTGCTTTCGATACGGCGGTTCATTTTGGTTCCCTGTTGGCCGTGATCTGGTACTTTCGGCTAGATATCTCGAGACTGTGCGCCGCACTTTCGCAATCAGTCACATCTGGACAACACAGTAAAGATAGCCGCTTTGCCATCAATCTCATCATCGCAAGTCTGCCAATCTTACCGGTTGGTTTCCTGTTTCGATTCGACATTGAGCAGCACCTAAGGTCAGTGGACGTAATTATCGTTACAACCATTGTGTTTGCGATCTTGCTTTTGCTTGCTGATCAGTTAGGGAGAAAAAGGCTAACTGACACTGATATCAACTGGAAACAGGCGCTCCTGATCGGATTAAGTCAATGCCTCGCCCTGGTCCCTGGCACTTCAAGATCCGGCATTACGATGACTACCGCTTTATTGGCGGGATTTACCAGGGAGGACGCATCGAGAATTTCATTTCTGATCTCAATTCCAGCCATTGCCGGCGCATCGGGTCTCAAGCTGATAGACCTTGCTTCATCAGCAGCCCGGGTAGATTGGAATTTTTTCCTGCTCGGTAGCGCCGTGGCAATGATTAGCGCCTATTTGTGTATCAAACTGTTCCTTGATGTCATCGCCAGGATCGGATTTCTGCCGTTTGTTATATACCGGATCGCCCTGGGCGGACTATTACTCGCACTGTTTGCTATATAAAGAGCCTGTGATCAACTACTCAATGTCTCCCTAGAAAGGGATATCATCATCAAAATCATCTGCAGGAGGTGGCCCAAAATCTTGTGAGGGACTGCTGGCTGACTCTCCACCCTCAGTAGACGGCATATCACCACCAACACCCCCACGGCTATCAAGCATCTGCATCTCACGTGCGATGATTTCCGTCGTGTAGTGTTTTTGCCCTTCTTTCTCCCACTGGCGAGTTTGAAGTT
>JAPUGI010000056.1 GCA_027292925.1 Gammaproteobacteria bacterium | reverse complement strand
TTTTTATTTTTGCCACGGGGTTTGTGGCCGCGGGCATTCTCTCCGGATCGCTGGCCATCACTGTGGCCAACTCTCGGTCTCTTCCGCTTTTTCGGACCGATCGCGCGATGAACCAATCGAGACTCTGGTAAATCATGGTCCGGTTCAAAATCCTCAATGAATTTTCGATTAATCAATTGGCCGATCAGGAATTCTATATCACACAGTTGCTTGAATTCATCAGCGCTGACCAGAGACACAGCTTCGCCGCTGGCGCCCGCTCGTGCAGTGCGACCAATTCGGTGCAAATAGTCTTCAGGCACATGGGGCAGGTCAAAATTGACCACGTGCGGTAATTGATCGATATCCAATCCGCGGGCGGCAATATCTGTGGCGACTAAAATTCTAATCGCTCCGTTCTTAAACCCGGCCAACGCCTTTGTACGGGCGGCCTGGCTCTTGTTACCGTGAATCGCGACTGCATGAATACCCGCAGCTTCCAGTTGCCGGGTTAACCGGTTTGCACCATGCTTGGTTTTTGTAAACACCAATACCTGCTCCCATGCATTGTCATGGATCAACTGTGCTAGCAAAGCCGATTTGCGTTTCTTATCGACAGGGAAAATCCACTGTTCCACAGTTTCCACCGTTTTATTGGGTGGACTTACTGAAATCTCGACCGGATTGTTAACCAACCCTCTGGCCAGCATTCGAATTTCATCTGAAAAAGTGGCGGAGAACATCAGGTTCTGGCGCCGGGTTGGTAGTAACGATAGAATTTTGCGAATGTCATGGATAAATCCCATATCCAACATTCGGTCGGCTTCATCCAACACCAATATTTCAAGATGCCTGAATTTGACTGCGTTTTGACCGTACAGATCCAGCAATCGCCCCGGGGTTGCCACCAGGATATCTACGCCCTTGCGCAGTTTCATCATCTGTGGATTTATTTTCACACCGCCGTACACGACTGCGCAGCGAAGCGGCAGGTACTTGCCATAGGTAGCCACACTATCGGCGACCTGGGCCGCCAACTCCCGTGTCGGCGTCAAAATCAGAACACGAACCTGGGTCCCATGAGCGCGCTCACCCCTGGAAAGTCGTTGTAAAATAGGCAACGTGAAACCTGCTGTCTTGCCAGTACCGGTCTGGGCTGCGGCCATCACATCCTTCCCCACCATCACCGCAGGAATAGCCTTTGCCTGGATGGGTGAGGGTGTTTCATAGCCCTGCTCAGCAACGGCTTTGAGAATAGGGGCGGATAAACCCAGGGAATCAAAGGTCATAGGATTGTTTTGCTTACTGCTTATAGTGAAGGCGCCGCTTCGAGGGCGGCCAAAGGGCGTGCAGCTTACAGGAACTTAGACTCAAGTGCTACGATGAATTGGTTCTATTTTGGATCACGTATTGTGACGGTACCCTGAGCGACGGCTGCAAGACGCCCCTCATTCATGACATCAATTCGAACTACCGCCTGGGTCCGCGACAGATTAATAATGTTGGCCGTCGCATCGAGTTCTCCCTTTGAAACCGGTCTGGTCAGGTTAATCTTGAATTCCGTGGTTGCCGCCCACTGGCCTCGTTTCATGGCGGGATAACAAACGCAACCCAGCATATGATCACAGAATGCGGAAAGTACGCCTCCATGCATATTACCGATGGGAGTTAGTAAATCCGGGCGGACTTCCATCTTTCCGCGCATCATGCCTGGCCCGGCTTCAATGAATTTGAAGCCAAGGTATTCATGCAGACCACCTGCCCCGCCTCTATTTTTCAAGAAGCCCGCGGCAATGTCCTCGTCGTAGGGAATATCCGGTCTTTTCACATCTTCCACTTTAAGCTCCAAAAAAGAGGCGGCTTTCGCCGCCTCTGGCTTTGTTTACATTTCTGTATCGGGTGGGGGTGCATGAATCACTTCACCTGAGTAAAGTGCGCCAGTGCAATCCATGACGGTGCTAAGGGCAAATTGCGAACTTTGCCCTCCCGGAGACATGAAAAACTTGGTATTCGAGGAACCGAATACTATCAAGTCATCGTGAGCCACCAGGTATACAACATCAGCAGGCAAACCCGAGAGAAACGGCGTCCATCTGAACACATTTATCTTCGATCCCTGGGCTTTCAGTACGCCCACAATACCCGCTTCGGCGGCTTGCACATTCGCCATTGTCTTGCCATGTTTTAGCGTGCAACCATAGGCTTCCAAAACGAAATCATTGTCACCTTCCTGTGGAGGCGTCCCTTGATAAAGATTTTCAGAAAAGAACAAGTTAGACACGCACGTGCTTATTTTCTGGAATCGTGCATTAGCAGCTTGTCCGGCTTCACTTGCCATATAGGCAGCATTCCCACGGGCAAACGCATTCAGATTCGCGTGTGCTCCAAGCCAGTAGAAGTCCGCAGTGTTATTTGATCGGATAGGCGTCAAAACTGCCGCAAAGTAGTTTTTCAGATCCGGTGAATCAATTTTTTCCATCTGTGACTGCCAAAACGATACTGCACTGTCCAGGTCCTTTGCGTCATTGTTACCAGTGAAATCACACCTAAATCCTTCTACAACAGCTGGTGTCTCCACCACCTCATGGTGATCCGATTGCGCTACCTGCGCAAAAATCAGTGCAAACGCCAACAACAGTAATGTGGGAATTATTTTTCTTGATGGTTTGTTCATTCCAACTTTCTCCAAAATATGAATTTATGTTAAGGCTTGATATCCAACTGACCAGGGTCCTTTGATGGACGATGTAACGGATTGACCGGAGCAAGCCGATGTCGCTGTCATTCATGATGCTTGCACTCAATATCATAGTCAACCAGTCAACATGATGTTGAACGGGCCTCGAGCAACTAGGCATCTTTTCGATACCTGCGGGAGCCTGCAATGTCAACCGGAAGACTATAAATGGTATCCTGACGTCACCGCTGGCAGGCTAAGAGCAATCATTCTACGAAGGCGCCTAATCATGGAAACGCTGATCAAAAGATTGAATACTGACGACATGTTACGTCGTCACGGCGCCTACTACACCACCCAACTCTCAATCGTTTCCGGAGACGACATAAGCCGTTTTGATATAAAGCAAGGACGAGTATCCAAGGCTGATCGTGAACTCCCTTCCAGCGGATTTGCCCTGGTTGGCAGTCCCGAGGTGTGGGTCAAGTATTGTCAGGATATTCCCCCACCCGAATATCATGAGCTGGGCGCGATGCTGGCAATGGGTCATGTAACCATCCAAGGTGACATGTATGCCATGCAAAGCAACTTCATGTTCGTCAGGCGATTGCTGGAACTCTGGCGTGAAGATCAGCGGCGTAAAGATCGGCGGCGTGAAAATCAACAGGAGCAAGGAAAATGAGCGCGGTATTTGATGATGTAATTGGCCGCTACGTTCAACTAAGTCTGGCTGATGAGACCATTCGAATCTACTATGAGGAATCTGGGGCTGGTATCCCGCTCTTGTGTCTGCACACTGCGGGTTCTGACGGTCGACAATATCGAGAAATCATCAGAAACGAATCCGTCACTTCAAGATTCCGCGTTATCGTTCCCGATATGCCCTGGCACGGTAAATCGTCTCCACCAGTTGGTTGGCAGGACCGAAAATATCAGCTATCAATGGATGATTACCTGCAGTATATCCTGGCGTTTATGGCAGCACTCGATCTGGACCGTCCCCTGGTAATGGGATGCTCCATCGGCGGACGAGTAGTGTTACATCTGGCCTTGCGCCACCGGGACAAAATCGGGGGCATCATTGGCCTTCAATCGGGTCTCGATGCAGGTGCAGACGATTATGATCCAGAGGCATACAGCCACTTCCACCGGCACGATGTACATGCCGGGTACTCCGCAGCAGGATGGATGGCGGCCCTGATCGCGCCGCAGAGTCCGGATGATCATCGCTGGGAAACGCTATGGCATTATGCCTCGGGAGGTCCTGGGGT
>JAPUGI010000055.1 GCA_027292925.1 Gammaproteobacteria bacterium | reverse complement strand
GAAAGATGATAAGCATCGATCAGCGTGGTTTCCTTGACCAGGTCATCATTGGTGAAGTCACTGCCCATCCACGAACCCATCATCATGGAAGGTGGTACCTTGATTACCTTATTGATCTTGGGAAAGTAGTTCCACATTTCCTGGTCGCGCTTCAACGTTGCGATGCCACGGTCTTTTTTAGGAGACAGGAAGCGGAAAAAAGCAAAGTCCTGGCCGAGGCTCTGTCCTTCCATTTTCAGGAGCCTTTGGTAGTGGGGAGTCTCAACCTTCATGGTGATAGTCGAACGGCTGGATTCGCCACGGTACAGCTGCTCCATTTCTTTGATGACCTGGCGTGCCCGGGTTTCGTTACTAGTCGCCGCTGAGGGCTCTTTACTAAAAGCCGCTGAGGGCTCTTTACTAAAAGCCGCTGAGGGCTCTGCATCTTGCGCCACGGCTGGATGAATCAATGCAAAGGCAATGATAAGACTTAGCAAACTATTTAAAACATGCATGAATTAGTTTTCCGGGTTAACTCTCGTGCCGTAATTCACGAACCAGCAATGCGACTTGCAGTTCGAGTCTTTTTATTTCGCCAGTAGGAGTATTGTGATTCATCTTGATCCAGCTGAGGATCATCAAGCCACGATGTTTGCCATGAAAAGTATCCAGAATATCCTGGGTCAGCCTGGTCTCCTCAATAAATTTAGCAGATCAGAAGCTGCGTGCAAGGCTTCCTGAATCCGTTGGTCCAGATCGTTCATATCCGTCTCCAGTATATTCACATTCATAAGGGCGTACCAATCAAGCTTAGGTTCATTTCACTTGAAAATTATCTTGGTGTAGGAAGCGATCCGGAAATAGACTAGCCTATGCGATTATCATATTACCTATAACTGGCAATTCATGTGTTCTATCCTACTGATTTTCATCGGATTTTTGCTGAGCACCTCTGCCCTGGTTGCTGAGGAAAATCCGTTTGAGGTCATGGAATATAAACTTCTAAACGCCGAGGGGATATCGTTGACGTTTGAGTTATCGGTTAGTCTCACGAAATGGCGTTCGAAATAAAAAATGCAGGCCCGACCGACTATCCTGAGTTGCTCAGCCTCAACGAATCCTGTGTCCCGAATGTAAACTCAATTGGCGAAACTGAGATTGCCTACTTCAACCAATCCGCATGGCAATTTATTAAAGTCGTCGAAGATAACAAGCTTGCTGGATTTGTCGTTGCACTCACCCCGGGGTTAACCTACGGAAGCTTGAATTACCAATGGTTCAATCGCGAGTTGGACAACTTCCTGTACATCGATCGCATCATGGTGCACCCGGGTTTTCGCAAGAGGGGAGTTGCCACATTTTTGTATAACCATCTGGCACATATCGCCCGACGCGATAATTTGGCAAGACTCTGTTGTGAGGTCAACCTGGTTCCGCCGAATCCGGATTCCCTGGCTTTACACCTTGGTTTAGGTTTCATCGAGCTGGCAACCCAGAAAACAGAATCGGGGTCGAAGGAAGTGTCTTTGCTGGTTATGGAACTTTTGAATAAGGGGGTTGAATGAGCGACAGGTCCCTTACCATCATTGCCCTTGTGCTGATTTCATTCGTGGTGGGCACTTTGCTTTATCGTGCCTATGTGGATAAACCAGCTGTAACAGCGAGGTATACAGATGAGATTGAATCGACTGAACCTAAACGTCAGACCAGCGTTGCCGCCAAATCGACCAGTTGTTCTCGAGTTGGCAGGCGGACTCAAATACGGGGCTATGTTGAAAACACAGGCAATGTCACCCTGACCCTGGTGACCGTCCAGCCAGTGTGGAAAAATGCCGCTGGCCTGGTGTTAGGTACCGGATTGGTGTATGTGGTCAACCAGGACGAACCACTGCCGCCTGGAGGACGTCGTGAATTTGAAGATGTGACCCAACTATCCAACGTCAGTAAGTGCAACGTGGTGCCCGTGGATTGGGGGTCCTAGTGCCGATATATTCCATGTTTGAATCTAATTTATTCGCATTAGGCACATTAACAAATAGAAAAGAATATATAGAATAAGGGTCTATCCTGGAGACCGGATGTTAGAAATGTGTGTATGCAACTGTATTTATACTGAAACGCCAGAAATACCGGCTCAGGCTGCACCGGCCAAGCCGCGACTGTTCCAGTGGATGACAGTGTTGCTGCTGATTGGCTGGGTATTGGTGGTCGGCGTGGCTGCGAAAAATGCGCAGGTTAAAGATGCCCCGGCGTCTCTGGAAACGTTTATTGAGGAGTTGCTTTCTTAGGAGGCGATTTGCCCCCACCGCATATGAGTGAGCAATCCTTGAACTGCGCGCTAAAGAAGTCGATAAAGCAGCGAACCTTTGATGGCAGATGCCTGCCTGGAGAGTAGACTGCATGTATGTTCAGCGAGCCAGGTTGGTATTTATGCAGGACTTCGACTAGCTCACCACTCGCGATAGCGTCTCCGACCAGCCAGCGAGGGCCGCGGCTGATACCCAATCCCGAGATCAGGGCGGTGCGCATTGCTTCGGTATTGTTGGTTACCAGGTTTCCCTCAACCCTGACGAAAAAGGGCGTGCCGTCCTCCTGGAACGCAGTTTCATCCCTGTTGCCAACGCCTGAATACACAATGTAATTATGGTCCCTGAGGTCTCGCGGATGTTCGGGGACGCCATTGTTCTTGAGATAGTCCGGCGAAGCGACAGTAACGATAGGGCTTGCACACAATTTCCTGGCAATGAGATTGGAATCAGGCAGGTTGCCCATCCTGAATGCTACATCAATGCCTTCTTCGACCAGGTCGACCACTCGGTCATTTAGCCGGACATCGACTTTAATGTCCGGGTACTGAGCAAAAAATCTTTGCAACCTTGGCACGACGTGCAGGCGGCCAAAGGCCACGACCGCAGTCATACGCACCAGGCCTTTTGGTTGGGTCTGCAACTGTCCAACGACCTGTTCGGCTTCTTCCACATCCTGCAGGATGGCGACGCAACGTTCGTAGTAATCCGTACCTGTCTCGGTCAGTCGCAGGCTCCTGGTACTTCTGTTGAGTAACTTCGCACCCAGCCACAATTCCAGTTCGGCAATGTTCTTACTGATCGTCGGCTGTGTACTGTTGAGTTCTTTGGCGACCGCGGAAAAACTACCGGTTTCCACCACCCTCACAAACATGTTCATGGCGGACAGTCTGTCCATAGTGAATTACCTATTCCAAGACAGAATAAAGTGTATTAAAAAAAGGCAAGTTAACAAAGCTGGGTGAATATAATATATTGCAATCAATAGTACCAAGGTCGTCGCTCGAGAATTAAACTAAAAGATAGAGCATATGCCCGAAATCAGTTTTATCGACAAGCTTGCCCGGTTACGGGCTAACAGTTGTAAAGATTTGCCAACGCCTGAGCTGGCAGTGCTTACCCGTACAACTGCGAGGCTTCGCCGTGGTGGTATTTTACGAAGGTGTCTGCAGTCTGGTGAAACGGCACCGGATTTTGAATTTGTGGACCTGGAGGGTGATCGCAGGAGTTTTTACGACCTTTTGGCCCGGGGACCGGTGGTTATTAACTTTTTCCGTGGATTTTGGTGCCAGTTTTGCAAAACAGAACTTGAGGCCTATTCAAACGTCCAGAAAGAGTTGGATCGGTTGGGTTGCCACTACCTTGCGATTTCGCCGCAGAAACCAGTGGCTGAACAGGAATCAAATTACCAGGTTATCTTTGACAAGGATAACGAGATTGCTCGCCAATTCGGCATTGTCTACTCGTTAGAGGAAGATGAGATCAATCTGTTTAACGCTTGGGGTTTGCGAATTGACCTGGTCAACCAAACCGGCAAATGGGAATTACCACTACCAGCGATTTACGTTGTGACACGTGATCGAACGATTGGTTACGAATTTATTGATGTGGATTTTCGCGCCCGTTGTTGTCCCGATGATCTGATTGAGGAAGTTAAACTCTTCTGTTAAAGCCTTTGTTTGGCAGCCCCGGAGAGACTGCCAATCCGAATAAAGCTATGGCTTCCTGAACAACAATGT
>JAPUGI010000054.1 GCA_027292925.1 Gammaproteobacteria bacterium | reverse complement strand
CTTGAGCATCGGCACGGATCACACGAAGCCCCATGTTCTTAGCGAACATATCCATCACCTGGTCACCTTCGTTTTTGCGTAACAGACCGTTATCCACAAACACACAAGTCAGCCGATCTCCGATCGCCCTCGACATGAGCGCTGCTACAACTGACGAATCCACACCTCCCGACAAACCGAGAACAACCCGGGCATTACCCACCGTTTTTTTCACATCGCTGATAATGTTTTCCACAATATTGGCTGGAGTCCAAAGTCCTGCACATCCACAAACATCCAGAAGAAAACGCTGCAGAATCGCCTCTCCCTGCAGGGTATGATTCACCTCCACGTGAAACTGGACGCCATAAAAGTGGCGCGCATCATCACTCATTGCCGCGAATTCACAACTATCGGTCTTTGCCAGTTGCCGGAATCCATCCGGCAGGGCGACCACCTTATCGCCGTGGCTCATCCACACATCCAGGAATCGTTCACCACCACGGGTTTCATCCTGGATACCGTCCAGCAGTTGACTTTCGTTTGCCAGCGTTACCCTGGCATAGCCGAACTCCCGTTTATCAGATGCCTCGACTTTTCCGCCCAGCTGCAGGGCCATGGTTTGCATGCCATAGCAAATGCCCAGCACGGGTAACGACATTTCAAACACATAGTCAGGTGCTTTCAGCGTTTCATCCGCGGTTACGGACTCCGGACCTCCAGACAAAATAATTCCCATGGGGGCGAAGGCTTTTGCCGACTCCTCGCGAAAATCAAAAGGATGGATTTCACAGTAGACACCCACTTCACGTACCCGGCGCGCGATGAGCTGGGTGTATTGAGAGCCAAAATCCAGGATCAGGATTTTCTCCCGATGGATGTCCTGACTGCGCTGCGATGAGATTATGTTCGTCGTCTTTGTGTCGATCATCGTGGGCCGGGGTGAATGCGCAGCATTATACTGTTTTATCCGCAAAGGTTAAGATTGGCCAGCAATGTCTATCACCGATACATCTCGACCTGGCGCAAATCGCGAGGTCATTTCCGTTTCAGATCTCAACCGATCCGCCAGACGTTTATTGGAAGGCGAATTCCCGGTTGTGTACGTGGAAGGGGAAATTTCCAACTTTGCCATCCCCTCTTCGGGCCACTGGTATTTCACCTTAAAGGATGATCAGTCCCAGCTCCGCTGCGCCATGTTTCGCTTTTCCAACCGGCGTATCCGTTTCGTACCGAGAAACGGTATCCAGATCATCGTTCGCGGAAAAGTCAGTCTCTATGAAGGTCGTGGTGAATTCCAACTGATCGTCGAGCATATGGAGGAGGCAGGCGATGGCGCACTACGCAGGGCTTATGAAAAGCTGAAGACCGATTTACGAGCTGAAGGTTTGTTTGATGAGTCGATCAAAAAACCTCTCCCACAGATGCCCCAACATGTAGGTATCATCACTTCACCCAGTGGCGCAGCCATTCATGATGTACTTGCCGTCATGCAGCGGCGATTCCCGGCAATCGGTATTTCCATTCTTCCCGTCCAGGTCCAGGGTGACGACTCTGCATCGCAAATCGCGGGTGCTTTGAAGTTCGCCAACCAGTATCGGGACAATCCTTTTGACATAATATTGCTGACCCGTGGAGGTGGATCACTGGAGGATCTCTGGTCTTTTAACACCGAGGTTGTGGCACGGGCAGTCCATGCCAGTAAAATCCCGGTTGTGTGCGCGGTCGGTCATGAGTCTGACGTGTCTATCACTGACTTCGTTGCCGATCTTCGTGCCCCTACCCCCTCTGCAGCAGCGGAACTGATCACGCCTGATGTCAACGAATGGATCGCAAATCTGAATCGTCTGGGCAGGGCTATCAATGACCAGATGATTTCAGTATTGGCGGGACACCAGGGCAATCTTGGTCACATCGCAAAACGCCTGCGGCATCCCGGTCAGCGACTGCAGGATTTACACCAGCGTTTGGACGATCTTGAAATCAGGCTGAAAAACAATCTCCGGTACCAATTGGCTAACCTGAATCTCGATGATATGGGCACAAGAATGACGTCTGCCATGGAGCGGACCATGGAGAGATTCCATGGGAAATTCCAGGTTCTGCTGCAAAAACTAAACACCTTGAGTCCACTGTCAACATTGCAGCGCGGCTACGCAATTGTCAGCACTTCTTCCGGCCACGTCATTAAACGTGCGGATGAGACGTCCAGAGGAGATCTGGTCCGCGCCAGATTAGCCGAAGGCCACATCACGGCTGAGGTAAAATCTGTATCAAGTGAGAAGGAAGTATGAAATTAGACTCACGCCGGGTACCGGTACCATTGTTGGCGTTGTTATTACTTTCCCTGTTTGAATTCGCCTATGCATTACCCCAGAATCTTGCAGTACCAGGCGGTGTGGCCGTTATCCCTATTGCCCCGGGTGAGACTGCAACCTATAACAACCGCCCGGTGATGGTTATTCAAGACCAGGAAGAGTCCTTCGCCATTGTTGGTATTCCTTTATCGGAAAAACCAGGTTCCCACAAAATAAAAACGCGCACACGAGTTTACGAATTCACGGTCCTGGCGAAAGAATATGAAACCCAACATCTAACCATTGAGAATAAACGCCAGGTCAATCCACTAGCGGAAGATCTAAAACGCATCAGGCGTGAACAATCCGAGATGGATAATGCATTTACCAACTTTGATACAGAAATTCCCCCGGCGTTCAATTTTTCTCTACCGGTAATGGGACCTGTTTCAAGTCCCTTTGGGCTGCGGCGAATTCTCAATGACCAGCGCAGAACCCCCCACAGCGGACTCGATATCGCAGCTGATGAAGGCGTGCCTGTCATCGCCCCAGCAACAGGCAAAGTCGTGGTTACAGGTGATTATTTTTTCAACGGAAACACCGTTCTCCTGGATCACGGCCAGGGACTCATCTCAATGTACTGCCATATGAGTCGTATCGATGTGAGCCGGGGTGACGTCGTACAGGAAGATGATGTGTTAGGCGCCGTCGGGCAAACCGGCCGGGTGACAGGTCCGCACCTTCATTGGAGTGTTAGTTTGAACAATGCACGCGTGGACCCGAATTTATTTCTTGTGGATTGATGTTCGATATCAGAAAAAGTTACTCGAATCTACAGATTGCAATAAATGGTATTTCTATATACAGACTAGCTTGTTGCCTGGTTGGTCAATGCGTACTATGAAACGCAATCGGGGGGAGATCAATGTCAGAAGCACTAACAGGCTTGTCGGCCACGGTAACTCAGACGGTAACAGTGGAGATGTTGGCGAAAAATGTAGGCAGCGGTACGGTATCCGTGTTTTCTACACCCGAGCTTGTTCTCCTGCTGGAGAAAACCGCTCTCGTTGCCCTTGATGGAAAATTAGAAGCAGGCAAGACGACAGTCGGATCAGGCCTTGACGTGACTCACCTGGCCGCGACGCCGCTAGGTATGACAGTAAAATGTACGGTAAAGGTGATGTCAGTCGATGGTCGCAAGTTGACTTTTGAGGTAGCGGCGGAAGATGAACAGGAGAGCATTGCGAAAGGAACCCATATCCGATTTATAGTAGATGCGGAAAAATTTCAGGCAAGAGCCGATGCAAAGTTGAACACTGACTGACGCAGATGGATGTAAATCCAGAAACCAAATAGAACCAATAGCAGAAAGGAGGACAAGATGGCGACTGTAAGAGGTGCAACATTAATAGCCGAGAACCTGAAGCAGCAGGGAGTCGACTATATGTTTGGCATCGTCGGGTTTCCGGTGATCCCAATTGCGTCCGCTGCCCAGCGTGCTGGCATTACCTATATTGGGATGCGAAATGAACAGGCAGCCAGTTATGCAGCACAGGCAGCCGGATATCTGACAGGTCGTCCCCAGGCTTGTCTGGTGGTTTCAGGTCCCGGTGTCATTCATGCCCTTGCAGGTCTGGCCAATGCCCAGTCCAACTGCTGGCCCATGATTCTTCTCGGTGGCGCCTCCGGCGTCGCGCAAAACGGCAGGGGAGCCTTCCAGGAAGAGCGGCAGGTCATGGCCGCATCGCAATTCTGCAAATACGCGCATGCTGTGGAGGATGCGAGAAGAATTCCTTTTTATGTGGAACAGGCTGTTCGCACTTCCTTTTATGGACGCCCTGGTGCTGCTTATCTGGATTTACCCGATGATGTGATCCTGCAGGAAGTTGACGAAAGTGAGATCCGTGCAGTTGCGACGATTAAAGATGCGCCGAGACCGCAGGCAATGGATGAGAGTATCGAATCCGCGCTCAGTGCCCTGGAATCTGCCGAGCGCCCTCTGGTCATTGTTGGTAAAGGGATGGCGTGGTCCAGGGCAGAAGAGGAAGTGCGGGATTTTATCGACAGAACACAACTGCCCTTCCTGGCATCCCCCATGGGCAAGGGGGTGGTACCCGATGATCATCCACTCTCTGTAGGAGCGGCGAGGACCCTGGCCCTCAAGGAGGCAGACGTGATTTTCCTGATGGGTGCAAGATTGAACTGGATCATGCACTTCGGATTACCACCGCGATTCTCGAAAGACGTCAGGATTATCCAGCTGGATGTATCTGCCGAAGAAATCGGCACTAACGTACCGGCGGAAGTTGCCCTGGTCGGTGATGGTAAAGCAGTAGTATCCCAGTTAAACCGCGCCCTCACGGACCGGCAATGGTTCTATCCGGTGGAAACAAAGTGGCGTTCAGAGCTCGCAGCCAAGGCACAGGACAACCAGACCTCGGTTCAACCAATGATTGATGACGACTCATCACCCATGAACTACTACCGCGCGTTCAGGGATATCAGGGAGTGGCTGCCCGACAATGTCATTATTGTTAGCGAAGGCGCGAATACCATGGATATCGGACGCACCCAGATGCCTAACAACAATCCCCGTTCCCGCCTGGATGCCGGGAGCTACGGTACCATGGGGGTGGGCATGGGCTTTGCCGTTGCTGCAGCTACTGTCCATCCCGACAGACCCGTTGTTGCCGTTGAAGGCGATTCAGGATTCGGCTTCTCGGGTATGGAAATAGAAACCATGTGCCGCTACAAATTACCGATCAAGATAATCATCCTGAACAATGGTGGCATCGGTGGTGGTATGGATGAACTACCCACAGATAGGCCCATACCTGCACCCATTCTTACGCCGAGAGCACGCTACGACAAGATGATAGAGGGGTTTGGCGGGAAAGGTTTCCTGGTGGAGGATCCCAAAGACCTGAAGGCGACCCTGACCGAGGCCATGGCCTTCGATGGACCCGTTATCGTGAATGTATTGCTCGATCCCAAAGCAGGTCGAAAGCCGCAACAATTTGCATGGCTGACGAAAGAGGAATAACTATCGACCTGGTCTACGGCTATAGTTCAGTAACTGTGATCAATAGCTCCGATCAACAACTATTCATGACGAGACGACCAGGAGGTTAGCATGACCGCATTGGAAGGTATCAGAATTCTGGATATGACCCAATACGAGGCAGGGCCTGCTTGCACACAGGCCCTGGCCTGGTTAGGAGCAGATGTTGTCAAGGTCGAACGCCCAGAGACCGGAGACCCGGGCCGTGGTCGTGATGGTGGAGATTCCGAGTACTTCCTGATGTGGAATAGCAACAAGCGCAGCATCACCCTGGACCTCGAGAAACCAGAAGGTCGGGAATTGTTGCTGAAGATGCTGCCTCACTATGATGTCTTCGTGGAGAACTACGGCCCAGGAGTCACCGAAAAGCTCGATATCGGCTATGACGTAATGAAGGAAATTCACCCGGGTATCATCTACGCCCAGGTCAAGGGCTTCGGTAGTAAGGGTCCCTTCGCAAATTACAAGAGTTTTGACATGGTTGCCCAGGCGGCTGCCGGTGCCTTCGCCATTACCGGGGAAGCAGACGGTCAACCCATGCGGCCGGGACCAACCACCGGTGATGCAGGTACAGGTGTACAGCTTGCGTTAGCCATCACGGCAGCTTACATACAGCGCCTGAAGACTGGTGTTGGTCAACTCATCGAACTATCCATGCAGGAGGCCATGACCTACTATCTGCGAACTTCAGTAGCGGCTTCGAGGGGTGGCCAGTATGTTTCGCCAAGGACGGGCACGGGGATCAGCCCGGTAATCAATCTGTATCCTTGCGCGCCGGGAGGAAGCAATGACTATGTGTTTATCATGGCAGTGACACCCACTATGTGGCGAGCACTGTGCAATGCGATGGGAAGAGCGGACCTACTGTCAGACCCACGCTTCGAATCCGCTAAATTGCGAGTCGAAAATGCAGAAATTCTGGCGAGTGAGATCACCGAGTGGACATCCCGGTATAACAAACATGAAGCCATGAAGATCTTGAGCGAAGCTGATGTTCCGGCAAGCGCCGTATACGACTCCATTGATCTTTTTAAGGACAAGCATCTGCAGGAGCGAGGTTTTATTCATGAAGTAGAACACGAGACCCGGGGCCAGGTTCGCTTGTTGGGATGGCCTGCCCGGCTTTCAGAAAGTGAAGTAGAAATTACTGCGGCCTCGGTATTGGGGAAACATACCGAAGAGGTCATTGCCGCCGATCTTGGCCTATCAAAATCCGAGATAGCTGACCTGCAAGCGAAAGGTGTTTTTGGATAGGTTCCCTGACAAGGTGCGCAAATTAACAAGATGAAACCTGCGCCAACTTTATCTTACTTCCTGCTCTTTATATTGTTTGTGTTGCTGGGGACCGCACTTAATTTCCCTGGCCTTAATGCGCCGATGTACTACGATTCGGCAGTTCTTATTGCTGACAATCGTGACCTGTTTGGCAGCGGCATGATTGAAAACGTGTTGGCCATCTTTCCCCAACGGCCACTTCCGATGTTCACGTTTTACCTTAATTTCATTGTCGGCGATATGGCGCCTGTCTATTTCCGAATATTCAATATTGTCCTGTTAGCAGCGACCGCTTTAACAGTCGTTGTTCTGATCAATCTCATTTTAGATCTTCCGGGAGTTTGTGATCGGGCAACTCAATCTGAAAAGCGAATGCTCAGCCTGGCACTCGGATTGTTCTTTTTGGTTCATCCTCTTCATACCTACCTGACACTATATATCGTGCAGCGCATGGCTTTGATGGCTTGTCTCTTCTACTACCTTTCCCTGGTGTCCTATATCGCAGTTCGCGCTGGAAAAATTGGCAACTTCGGCTATGTTCTCTGCCTGATTTTCTATGTCTGCGCGCAATTCAGCAAAGAGAACAGTTTCACGTTAGCACTCACGTTAATTTTGATTGAGCTAGCATTTTTTCGTCATACCTGGAGAGATATTTTCAACCGTGGTGTCATCTTTTCTGCCATAACACTCCTGGCGGTGGCGGCCCTATCCCAGCTGGAACATCCTCATGGTAAGGAAGATATGGGTAGCGGCATCCTGGCGACGATTATCCAATACTACAAGGAAAGCGGGATTACACCCGTTGAGGTGATACTGACGCAAAGCCGAACGTTGTTTGAATACATCAGTATCATAGTTGTCCCATCCCCGGACCGCGCTCAACTGGTACAACCCTATGTGATTTCGCGTTCTGTTCTGGATCCACCAATCACATTGCTGGCCGTTGTTGGCGCAGGTGTTTTGCTGGCCCTTGCAATCTATCTCCTCAGAAAGCGACCTCTGTCGGGTTTCGGTTTACTGCTCTTTCTGGTCAACATCAGCACGGAATACATCCTTGTTCCCCAATACGCATTTTTCGGCTATCGGGCTGCACTACCAATGCCCGGGTTGTTATTGATGTTTGCTGATTTGCTGTTGATTGCAATGCAAAAGGCAAAACACTATTCAAAACCACGGGTGACGAACTTAGGTATAGCAGGTGTGCTTGGATTGTGGATCCTGCTTGCAGCAGGGGTTTCCATCAACAGAATTGAAATATGGGCAAACCCCGTGAGCTTTTGGCAGGGCGTCGTTGACCGTTTGCCAGATAATAACGAGAACTTCGAAAGGAAAGTCGCTTCCCAGACACTAAGCAATTTGTCATACACGCTACAACGTGAGGATCGTGATATTGAATCGATAGCTTACGCTGAACGGGCGGTTGAATTGTCGCCTGACAGGGCCAGGTATCGCTCACAATTAGCGTTAACCTACTCGCGTGTGGGAAGGCAACGAGATGCAGAAAAAACCTGGGCTAAGGCCATCGAACTCGACCCTGATTTTGCGCAGGCACATGTTTCACTTGCACGTCTCCTTCTTGATGACGAACGTAGCGACGAAGCATGGGTGCATCTAAAAAAGGCAGAATCGCTGGCACCGGAGAACGCAGGTTTACAGGATCTGATTGGCCTTGCCATGTTGGCTGAAAATCAATTTGATGAGGCAAGGAAGCACTTCCTGCTCGGCATCGAAGTTGATCGCCTTGAACCAGTCCTTTATTACCACCTCGCACTGGCACTTCTAACCGAAGGCAAGGCACAACAATCAATTGAGTATTCAAGAAAAGCACTGCAGCTCGATAGTGAGTACTGGCAGGCTTACGATAACCTTGGCGTCGCCCATGCCCAGTTGAATCAGTTGGAGCAGGCTGTGTTTTATTTGAAAAAGGCACTCTCAATAAACCCCGAAAACGCTGACACCAGGTCGAAACTGGCCCGAATTCAAGCAGAAATTGATGCGGGTAATTAGGGTGGCCCCGGGGTTTGTATGCATCTACAAAATGCACGGTATCAGCGTATTATTACCTGGGCAGATATGACCTTCTCATTGAAAAGGAGCACATTGCCATGGCGAACAATGCACAGATCTACCTCGTTATTTCAGGGATAATTTTCGGAATCGTCTCTCTCCTGCACCTGTTTCGAGTTATCAGCGGGTGGCCGTTCGTTTTCGGACCGATGGATATACCCATTGCAGTATCGTGGGTGGCTTTCCTTATCACTGCCCTGCTCTGCGGCTGGGCCCTATGGTTAGGCGCCAGGGCATAATCAGTTATCGGCGTTTTTTATCCTTCTTTTTGACGTGTTTCATCAGCCTGCGCTTGCTGCTGATCTGGCGCCTGGTCAGTTTGTTCCTTCGGCCTTTGAACGGAGTATCGCTGCCTCTAAATTCCAGGCGAATGGGAGTTCCTTCCAGCTTTAATCCACTGGTAAAACGGTGTTGCAGGTAGCGTTTGTATGAATCGGGAACCGAGTCGGTCTGGTTACCGTGAATAACGACTATGGGCGGATTATTACCACCGATATGGGCATAGCGAAGTTTTATGCGGCGGCCTCTCACCATGGGCGGCTGGTGTTCCTGCAACGCGGCATCAAGTATATCGTTCAGCTGCGGTGTGCGGATTTTTCGAGTGGCTGATTCAAACGCCTTGTGGATGGACTTGTATAGATTACCGACGCCAGAACCATGTAGCGCCGAGATGAAATGTGTTTTCGCGAAATTGATAAATGTCAGGCGGCGCTCAAGTTCTCGCTTAATAATGTTTTTCTGCTCAAGTTCCGTGCCATCCCATTTATTTACTGCAAAGACCAGTGCTCGCCCGGCATCGAGAATGTGACTGAGCAGGTGCAGGTCTTGATCTACAATACCCTCCCTTGCATCTATCATCAGGATCACAACATTGGCGTTGCTGATGGCCTCCAGGGTTTTAATGATTGAAAATTTTTCGACGGTTTCCCTGACCTTGCCTCTTCTGCGAACACCGGCGGTGTCGATGATGGTGTAGGCTTCACCGTCGCGCTCATAGGGAATATAGATACTGTCTCGTGTGGTCCCGGGCTCATCAAACACAACGACCCTGTCTTCACCGAGGAGTCGGTTAACCAGCGTTGACTTACCGACATTAGGCCGGCCGACAACGGCAATTTTGATGCCCGAATCGGGATCTTCATCGATAAGTTCAATTTGCATCGCCGGGTGTTCGGCAATTAATTCGTCTACCAGATGGCTGATTCCATGTCCGTTGGTAGCAGAGATGTAAGCTGTTTCTCCGAAACCGAGAGTAGCAAACTCTCCAGCAACATAATCAGGATTCTGCCCATCAATCTTGTTGGCGACCAGCAAGGTTGCAACATTGGCCCGGCGAAGCATATCGGCGATCGCATCATCACCTGTAACCCGGCCGTCTTTCGAGTCAACCATAAACAAGACCAGGTCCGCCTCACGAATTGCTTGTGCGGCCTGGTTTGCCATCGGTTTATAAATGCCATCATCATCTCCGGTTAAACCACCGGTATCCACGACCACATAGTCAAAATCGCCTATCGCGCCTTTCCCGTATTGTCGGTCCCGGGTCAATCCAGGAAACCTGGCGACTAGTGCATCACGAGTTCGCGTAAGGCGATTGAACAGGGTTGATTTGCCAACATTGGGTCGGCCAACCAGGGCAATAACCGGGAACACTATTGAATCTCGAATGTCGAAAGGCGACCACTGTTACCCATCACAAACAAACGATTGCCATCAACGACCACGGGGGACAAGAGGCCGTCACCATCGACTCGACGTCGCCCTACGAATCGTCCATCGGCTTGGGCAATGATGTGCAGATAGCCGTCATAGTCTCCCACGGCAATATAACTCCCGGTACTAACAGGTGTTGTTATGTCTCGATGTTGCAACGCCTTGACTTCCCACACATCACGACCAGTTCCCATATCGATGGCACTGAGTATGCTATCGGCATGGGCGATATAGATATTCCCAAAGCCCTCCCCGAGCCCTACCACGCTCGATGCATCTCTCGCCCAGGAGAGTCGCCCTGTGCTCAGATCTATCGCCGCCAGGCGACCGTGAAAACTCACGACATAGAGTTTATTTCCCGTAACTATCATGGTGCCATCTATATCCACCAACCGCTCAAGGTCTGAACGCCCGGTGGCCATGGCAACGCGTTCATCTGCTCCTGCAATTCCATTTTCACGATCTAAAAGTGCAATACGTCCATTGGCAAACCCGGCAATAACAAATTCGCCCGAAATAATAGGCGTGGATGTACCGCGAAGTGTCAAGCTGGGAATAGAGGTCGAGTAGATCCACTTGCGTTCACCATCGAGAGAATTATATCCAGCAACTTTTCCATCAATGGTATGGGCAACGACAAGATCACCGTCAATCTGTGGTGGCGCAAGAACTTCACTCGATGTCCTCGTTCTCCATGCAAGACTGCCGTCACTCTGGTTAAGGGCAACCAGTTCTCCGGCAGCAGTACCGACAACAACGATATCCTTACCGATCCCAATTCCGCCGGTAACGATATCTACATCTTCTCCAAATGCATTTCTGGCTTCCTGTTTCGAGTAAAACGACTTTACCTTCTGCTCCCAGATCTTTCGGCCGTTGTCTGCCTGTAGCGCAACCACTTTCCCATCGGCGGAAGCAGCGAATACCCTGCTTGCTGCCACAGCAGGAACCAGCTTTATAGCTCTGTCTTGCGCACCCTTGCCGAGCTTTGCGTTCCAGATTGGCCGGATATCGACTTCTTTAGTGAATCTGGTGAGTTTGGTGGGTTTGATTTCCTCAACCTCATCGTCACCTCCAAACCAGCTACAACCAGAAACAATCAGTAGCAGTAGCCCTGTTAGCCCGATTCTCGAAGTTATGGTTCGCGTTTTCATTACTTCTCCTGCGCCCCCGAACCTGCAGCCTCGTCGCCTTCGGGTTCTGCAGGTTCTTCGCTGCGAGTAATTACCTTCGCGTAGGTCAGGTCTTCAAGCTTCATATTCAGGTAGGGTTTGGATTGGATCTGACCAGCACTCTGCACCGCAAGCTGGTATGCCTCGCGGGCATCTTCAAGCTGGCCCATCGAAAAGTAGATATCTCCCCGTGCTTCCTCCCAGGATGACTGATGGGCTAACAGATCCAATTGAACATCCAGAACATCCCGGGCCTCTTCATATTTTTCCTGCGCCGACAGTACCCGGCTCAGCCGAATTCGCGCCAAAATCTCAAAGGAGTCTTCTGCGCCATTATCGAGCGCCCACTGTAGTTCACCCGCGGCTTTATCCAGGTTTCCGGCCTCGACCGCTACTTTCGCCATATGCAGGGCTCCAAAAAGCGCATAACTTGAATCGCTGTATTCCGTCTTGAGCTGCTCTGCCAGTGTTATTCCGGTGGCTGTCATTTCTTCACTTAAGCCATCACTGGGTACAAATCCCACTGCTGCAACCAGATTCTCATAGATAGCGGATGCAGCTTCTGCAGTTTCCCTGGTACTTTGTTCCCAGGCCTGGTAGCCAAACACACCGCCTAAGGCCAGAACGATACCTAATAGGAGCGAAACCCCATTTTCCTCGAACCACTTTTTCAGCGCTTCTACCTGTTCTTCTTCTGTGCTATCGGCTACCACCGTTTACTCCTCCGTCATCCCGGCGGTCCGATGTCTCGGCTCGATCCGGGAATAATATTCAGCAAGGTATGTCCCAAGCTCTTCTGAATTTATTAGTTTCTGTTCCCCGGACTCACGTAAGTGTTTTATCGTGACCTGTCCGTTGGCCACTTCGTCATCCCCCAGGATTAGTGCCAGGCTGGCGCCACTTGAGTCAGCCTTTTTCAGTTGTGATTTAAACTTCCCTTCACCACAATTCACCACTACCCTGATCTTTACCTGCAGAGTCGTTAACTGCAGATCCCGGATGTCTTCTGCCAACGCCAGCGCGGTTACGCGTGCGTTGTCGCCAACCGCGGCAATGTAAACATCTGCTTGTTTACTGCTTTCAAATTCGGGTTCAAGCATCAGCGCAAGCCTGTCGAGACCAATCGCAAAACCCACCCCCGGGGTTGATTTACCGCCGATCTGTTCGACCAGACCATCGTATCTTCCTCCGCCACAGACGGTTCCCTGGGCGCCGAGAGAATCCGTGACCCATTCAAAAACAGTCTTGTTGTAGTAATCAAGGCCGCGAACAATGTGTGGATTTACGCTGTAGGACAATTGTTGCTTATCCAGAATCCTACGCAATTGGTCAAAGTGCTGGATCGAATCTGCATCCAGGAATTCACTTAAGTGCGGCGCACCTTGTAAAAGGTCTTTGGTTTTCTCGACTTTGCTATCAAGAATTCTGAGGGGATTGGACTCCAGTCTCTTCAGACTGTCTTCGTCCAGTTCATGTTTGACCCCGGACAAATATTCTTGAAGGGCGATTCGATATTCAGCCCTTGATTCGGCTGTACCGAGTGAGTTTAGTTCAAGGCGGAGATCTGCCGAAATTTCCAGCACTTCCCACATCCGCTTCGTCATAAACATCAATTCAACATCGATGTCAGGACCCGGCATGCCAAAACACTCGGCGCCAATCTGTTCAAACTGGCGGTATCGTCCTTTTTGCGGACGTTCATAACGAAACATGGGTCCCGCGTACCAGAGCCTTTGTACCTGGTTGAACGTCAACCCATTTTCCTGGGCTAAACGTACTGTTCCAGCAGTACCTTCAGGTCGCAACGTTAAACTTTCACCATTCCGATCATCGAAGGTATACATCTCCTTCTCAACAATATCGGTAGATTCGCCCACCAGGCGACTAAACAAGTGAGTCGATTCAATAACCGGCAAGCCGATTTCCTGATAACCATAGCTGCACAGAACATCGCGCAACTTATCCTCGATAAAGCGGAATATTTCCTTTTGTCGGGGCAGCCAATCCTGCATGCCCCTTACAGCTTGTATTTTCACGACTATTTGCTCTGATTCAGGGACTCTTGGCGGTAACCTGATCCTGCAAGGCTTCAGCCTCAAGCTTCTCGGCCACCTTGTCGCGAATCATCCGTTCAAGATCATCCAACAATTGTTCATTGGAAACTTTGTGATCCGGCGTCCCTTCGGAGTATATGAGGTTAAGTGGGGAAGCGCCGGTGAGCCCAATATCGGCTTCCTTTGCCTCGCCCGGTCCATTAACAATACAACCAATAATGGCCACGTCTAGCGGAGTTATGATGTCTTCAACACGGCGTTCGATTTCGTTAACTATGGTGATTACATCGAAATTCTGTCGTGAGCAGCTCGGGCAGGCGACGAAGTTTATCCCCTTGCTTCTGAGGTGCAAGCTTTTTAACAAATCGAAACCGACCTTGATCTCTTCCACGGGATCCGCGGCGAGAGATATGCGTATTGTGTCGCCAATGCCTTCCATTAACAAAAGACCGAGACCGGCAGCGCTTTTTACAGTGCCTGACCTGAGTCCTCCGGCTTCTGTGATACCCAGGTGTAATGGTTGGTCAATTTGAGGCGATATTGTTCGATACGCTTCAATCGCCATAAAGACATCTGAAGATTTGAGACTCAGTTTGTAGTCGTGAAAATCTAACCGGTCCAGCAT
>JAPUGI010000053.1 GCA_027292925.1 Gammaproteobacteria bacterium | reverse complement strand
CCCATACCCCCCCTTCGTTACGGTCTCAAAACCCTCGGCGTAGGGACTGCGCGTAAGACCCATTATGTTAAATAGCGCATAAACAAAGGGCTGTAGCGTATCAAAACAGCGAAAACCATGATCTGGTGAGTTTAGCCATCGAAATCAGGCAAAAAACGGGCGTTCCACCAGAATTAAATTGCCGGATCATGAGCGCTTCGGCATTCATCGTATCCGCGCCAAAGCCATCACTGATTGGGCCGGTTCACGTCAAGACAAATGGATGTTCTCGCAGCACAAAAGTGAATCGATGGTGGATCTGTATGACGCCTCAATTCCAACCTCACCGAGCCATGATTTTGACCAGTAAAACTACTGTATATGACCAAACGTATGACCAAACCACTGATAATGTATCCAGTGCGAGTTCATAAGTAATTGATTTGATTGGTACGCCCGACAGGAATCGAACCTGTAACCCTCGGCTTAGAAGGCCGATGCTCTATCCGATTGAGCTACGGGCGCAAACCAATGGAGCCAGAACCAGTATACGACCAAAGACATCCAGGTGTTCGTCCGTGGCCCAGCGCCGAGAACCTTCGCCACTCGCGAGATCCTTCACCTGCGGCTCAGAACGGGCACTCAGGATGACAAAATTGGTCGGGGTAGAGAGATTCGAACTCCCGACATCCTGCTCCCAAAGCAGGCGCGCTACCAGACTGCGCTATACCCCGATTCAACTGACAGTTGCAGACACCGATAAAAGCACCAGATAATACCTATCGCAACCTCTCCCGATCACCCGTTCCATTCACGGTTTTTCGAGAGGGGCGCATTTTACTGAACGATAGATGATTCAGTCAATTAGTGCGATGGAAATTTAACGAGGAGGCGAATGAGTTACCTTTTTATTTCTGATCTGCACCTGGATGAAAGCAGGAGCGACATTACCGACGGACTTAAGTGGTTCCTGGAAGCGCATGTACCATCTGCAGAAAAATTCTTTATTCTTGGGGATTTGTTCGAGGTTTGGCTGGGCGACGACCATGAAACGCCGTTCAATTCCGAGGTCATACAGGTCTTGTCCGAGGTCGAAATCCCGAAATATATCATGCATGGCAACCGTGATTTTTTACTAGGACGGGTATTTTGCGAGATGACCGGATTCAAGCTGCTGCCTGATCCGTCAATTATCGAATTCGCCGGGGAGCCCATCCTTTTGATGCATGGAGATAGCCTCTGCACACGAGATGAGGAATATATGAAGGTGCGACAACATCTCAGGCAAGCGGATGTACAAAAAGAATTGCTCAATAAAACCCTTGAGGAACGAGCTGCGATTGCGCGAGATGCTCGTAAACAGAGCAAAGATCATACGCGGGAAACGGCGGCAGATATTATGGATGTGACGCCAGAAGAGGTTGAAAAGGTGATGGCTGAAAGTGGCGTCCGTTTGCTGATACATGGACACACACATAGACCCGCGGTTCATAACCTGGCGCCGAGAAATAATCCGTCCCAGAGAATTGTTCTGGGAGACTGGGATAAGCTGGGCTGGTATCTGAAGCTTGAAGGCGAGAAGCGGGATCTTGTTTCATTTGAGATTGCCGGTCCTGAGGGCGCATAGCGAGTCGAAGGACCTGGTCAGCCCACATGTTTGGTTGGGTCCTTCAACTGCTGCGCTCCATCAGGACGGGCAGGAATTCCGCTGTGAAACCTGAACTGCTCATCCGGACTTTCTACGAGTCGTTGATCCAGGGCGAGGAAGTACTGAACACGATCATCAATCTGCTCGTCGGCATACTGCTGGGCCATTTTGAGATAGACACTAAAATGCCGTTCTTCAGATTTCAGGAGTGATGTATAAAAAGTCGCCAGTTCATTGTCCAGCACGTCCACCATTCTGGAAAATCTCTCACAACTTCTTGCTTCAACGACGGCGCTGACAATCAACACGTCGATCAATCGGGCGGGCTCGAAAGTTCTGACCCCTTCCCTCAGGCGCCCGGCATATCTCGATGAAGAGACATAAATGTATTCTATTTCTCTCTTTTTGAGGATGCCCAATAGCTGCTCAAAATGACGAAGTTCCTCCCGGGCCAGCTTGGATAGCTGCAACATTAACTTCGGTTTGTCTACATACCGATAAATCAGGTTTAACGCCGTGGATGCTGCTTTTTTTTCACAATTAGCATGATCGATGAGTAAAGTCGGCAGGTTATTACCCACCCGGGCAAGCCACGAATCTGGTGTCTCACATCGTAAAAAACTGTTGACATTCATAGTCTTACGAATCCTATGGTCTTTTGGTCCTCTTAACTTTTACTGCGTTTTCTGGTAAAATGCGTTCCCCTTTCCGGGTTCATGATTTACCTATGTACCCTACCAAACCATTGAATTTAAGAGGAATTGTTAGTGCTTGAAGCTTACCGACTACACGCGACCGAAAGAGCGAATGAAGGTATTGATCCTCTGCCATTATCGGCGGAACAGGTTAACGACTTGCTTGAACTTTTGAAAGAGCCACCTGCAGGAGAAGAAGAATTTCTGCTGGATCTTATTTCCAACCGGGTTCCAGCAGGCGTTGACGACGCTGCCTATGTTAAAGCGGCATTTCTGACTGCAGTTGCAAAAGGTGAGACTGCTTCACCCCTACTAGATAGAAATCGTGCAACCACACTGCTCGGTACTATGTTGGGAGGTTACAACATCGAACCACTCATCGACCTTCTCGATGATGATGAAGTTGCAGAGACCGCTGCCAAAGCACTGTCCGGCACCCTGCTCATGTTCGATGCATTCCACGATGTGGTCGAGAAGTCCAAGACAAACAACCATGCCAGGTCGGTGCTGGAATCCTGGGCCAACGCGGAGTGGTTTACGAACAAGGAAAAGGTCGCTGAAAAAATTACAATGACGGTATTTATGGTGGAAGGTGAAACTAATACCGACGACCTCTCTCCTGCCGGTGCGGCGTGGAGCCGACCTGATATCCCCTTGCATGCAAAAGAAATGCTAGTCAAAACAATGGACAATCCGTTGCAGACCATCGAGCAACTGAAGATCAAAACTCACCGGCTGGCGTATGTAGGCGACGTGGTGGGCACCGGGTCGTCACGAAAATCCGCGACTAATTCTGTGCTGTGGCACATGGGCGATGATATTCCTTACATTCCCAACAAGCGTGATGGTGGTGTTGTTCTCGGCGGAAAGATTGCACCCATCTTCTTCAACACCATGGAAGACGCGGGCGCTTTACCTATCGAATGCGATATTTCGAAAATGAGTATGGGTGACGTCATCTGCATCTATCCCTATGAGGGAAAGATCACCCTTGAGGAAACAGGAGAAACCCTGACTGAGTTTGAACTCGCCACGAATGTGCTGCTGGATGAAGTTCAGGCTGGCGGACGAATCCCGCTGATTATTGGTCGAAGTCTTACCGAGCGAGCACGGGAGGCACTGGAACTTGGTCCTAGTGACGTATTTCGTAAACCAGATCCTGCTGCTGAATCCAGCAAGGGATTTACCCTTGCGCAAAAAATTGTTGGCAAGGCCTGTGGTGTTCCTGGTATGCGTCCCGGCACTTATTGTGAACCACGCATGACAACCGTAGGATCCCAGGACACAACCGGACCCATGACCCGGGACGAGCTAAAGGAACTGGCTTGCCTAGGATTTTCTGCAGATCTCGTGATGCAGTCTTTCTGCCATACCGCTGCCTACCCCAAGCCTGTGGATATCGAGACTCAACATAACCTGCCGGATTTTATACAGACCCGCGGAGGAGTCGCCCTCAGACCGGGTGACGGCATTATTCATTCCTGGCTTAATAGGATGCTGTTACCTGATACTGTGGGGACCGGCGGCGATTCCCATACGCGTTTCCCCATGGGTATCAGCTTCCCTGGGGGTTCAGGATTGGTGGCTTTCGCTGCTGCCATTGGTGTTATGCCCCTGGACATGCCTGAATCTGTCCTGGTTCGTTTTAAAGGAGAAATGCAACCCGGTATTACGCTTCGCGACCTGGTGAATGCGATCCCCTATGCAGCTATCCAGAGCGGCTTACTTACTGTGACCAAGGAAGGTAAGAAAAATGTGTTTTCAGGCAGAATTCTGGAAATTGAAGGCTTGCCTGATCTTAAAGTTGAGCAGGCATTTGAACTTAGTGACGCATCGGCCGAACGATCTGCCGGTGGCTGCACCATTCGTCTTAACAAAGAACCAATGATTGAATACATCAGCTCTAATGTAACGCTACTCAAATGGATGATTGGAGAGGGCTATGGTGACGCACGTACAATCTCACGGCGAGTTGCTGCCATGGAAGAGTGGCTTGAGAACCCTGTGTTGATGGAGCCGGATGCCGACGCTGAATATTTTGAAATTATCGAGATTGATCTAAATAAGATCAAAGAACCATTGCTTGCCTGTCCTAACGATCCTGACGATATCAAGCCGCTGTCCGAGGTTGCCGGTGCAAAAATCGATGAAGTATTCATCGGTTCCTGTATGACCAATATCGGTCACTTCCGCGCCGCTGCCAGTATGTTAAGCCAGGCCAAGTCAGTCCCAACCAAGCTGTGGATTTGCCCTCCCACGAAGATGGACGAACACCAGTTGAAGGAGGAAGGTGTGTATAGCGTGTTTGCCCAGGCCGGTGCCCGAACTGAACTGCCTGGTTGTTCCCTTTGCATGGGGAACCAGGCAAGAATCGCACCCAATTCGACCTGTGTGTCCACGTCCACCAGGAATTTTCCCAATCGGCTCGGTGACGGCGCTAATGTCTATCTGGCGTCGGCAGAACTGGCGGCGGTTTCAAGCGTGATGGGGAAACTACCAACGGTGGAAGAATATATGGAATATGCGAAAAACCTGGATACGATGGCTGATGAACTCTATCGATACCTGAACTTTGATCAGATTGAGTCGTTTCAGAATTCCGCTGAACAGGTGACGATCCCGGTTGTTAATGTTGTAGAAGTGGCTTAACCGACAGGTTAAACGCTTCGCCCGGCAGCATTTTTCACGAAGTGAAAATTGCGAGAGGGTAGGCCAAACGCCTCCCTGACAGCATCTGCAAGAAGTGGGAAGTAGGAGCAAAATCTTTCGCTACGCTCAATATGCCACGGTCGTTAAGGTTCTAAACCTAAAAGCCCGGATGGCTCTTCGAAGTGAATCAGTTTTTTCGGGTTGGTCTTCGGCATAGTTCATGCGGACATACGCATCAGTAACTACATTCATGGCGGGCGCAAGGTCCGGGCGTTGTTGGCCGATTCGCTGCGCATAATGTATCGGGCCTTCACCCACGGATCGCGGTAGTCCCTCCTTTGCAAGAAGCTGACAGAATTTTAGATATTCCCTGTCTATCGGTTGTAACAATTTATGACTGCGTTTCCCAAGTATGAAAATCGCCACAATTCCCAGCAGACTAAAGAAGGTTGTTAGCATCATCATGCCTAACCACTTCCTGTCTAAATCTCCAAAATATTTAGTCAGTAAACTTATTTGCACACTCGGCGTGTAACCAACGACCCAGCTATCCCAGTAATGACTAATTGCGCTGAGCTGCAAACGAATCTCCGTCAGCCACAGGGTCTGGCGGTACTTCATCCACGAAAGCGGAAGATTGGCGAGGAAAGTATTCTCATCTTCGACTGCAGATTCGAGGCCACTCTCGATTCTTTCCGGGGCAACCGCCGACGTAGGATCGACCCTGATCCAACCCTGCCCCTCCTGCCAGACTTCAGTCCAGGCGTGGGCATCAAACTGCCTGACTTCAATGTAGTTTCCGATGCGGTTGTACTCTCCACCCTGGTAACCCACGACGACACGGGCAGGAATTCCGACCGCTCGCATCAGGAATACAAAACTACCAGCATAGTGTTCACAAAATCCCCGTTTGCTATCCAGGAGAAATTCATCGATTGAATCGTCACCCAGAAGTGGTGGCTTCAGGGTATATACAAACTCATCCAGGTAATAACTGCGCAAGATATTACGAATGTAGTCCGTCTGGTTAAGTGAATTCGCCCTGATGGTTTTCGCCAACGTCAAAGACCTCGGATTGCTATCCTTGGGTAACAAGGTGTATCGGTATCGCCAGAAGTCGGACAACTCCCGATCAATCCGATAGTTGAGATGGGAAGTAAGTTCATAGCGCAACTTTGCCCTGATCTCACGAAATGAATAAAAGCGGAAATCACGGACGAGACCAATACCTTCCTTGGTAGTGCCTTCTGGCATGGTAAGACTAAAAAGCCAGTTCTGGCTCGTTGGTTCAAGCATAATACTATATTTCACCTCCTCCCCTAACAATTCCATATTGTCTTGCCAACTCGTTGGTGGTTGACCGGGTCGATATAGTCGGCCATACAAGGCCGGAAGCTCTTGCGTCCACGACTTTCCATCAAATCGGGACAGGACCAGGCCTCGCCAGTAGAGCTTACTCGAACGTGGTACTTCATCCACAAATGTCGCACGAAACGCCAATTCATCTGACTGGGCAAGTAGCGCAATACTTCCCGGAGACATGGTATCGGTGACGCCGGTTCTCGCCATATCTGTTTGCAGTGGCACAGTCCAGAGCGGGGGGATCCGGGGGAACAAGACAAACAGGACAACCATCAGCGGAACAGACTGCATCAACAATACAGACGCCTTCTTGAATGTCTGTAAGGGTCGCAAGTGGGATCGGGTCTGGTTCAAACCAATCAGCGCCGCAGTAATCATGGTCACGCACAAAAACATGTACATGGTTGATGGAATACTCTGGTCATAAAGAAATTGAGTCATGGCAACAAAATATCCCAGGAGAATGATCACATAACCATCTCTTTTATGGTGCATCTCAAGTAACTTCAAAACAAACATCATGATGAGCAGGCCGACCCAAGGATCGAGACCAAGGAAGGTACCGTAGCCGATGATAGAACCAGCAATGCCGAAAACTACGAACAATACTTTGATCCATTTACCAGGGTACGACCAGCGTCCCTGGTATACCATCACTCGCCACAAGACGCACACCACGCATAAAACAATAGTCCAGTAGAGAAGACGAGTTAAGTGAGGTGCAATCACTGCGGTTTGCGCCACCAACATCCAGGCGAGACTGTTTCTTGGAATTTGAAAGCCGGTCATGAGTCCTTCTCTATTTCGAACTGATCTACCTCAAATAGGGCAAGGGCCTTTAGCACTTCCTCCCTGTGTTCGGGTCCCCTGTTAGGTGTTATTTCAACCCCGGGCAGGCGAAGGCCATATTCATCATTGGTCGCATCCAGCTTTAACACCCAGTAACAGAGACGGCTTAACCGCGCTTCCCGGTCCATACCGGGAAAAAACTCCCATTCCAGCCATACCCTTCTATCAGCGAAAGCAGCAAATTGCTTTGTTAACAATTCCTCGGTCCGCGCGTAGGATTTCCACGCCACGTGTTTGAGTGGATCACCCTGCTGGTATTCCCGCAGTCCATAGAAATCATCCACGCCTTCACGCTGAATTAGCTCACCTTCATTGCTGGTTGCAGTAGTAGACGGAATAGCACCCGCAGGAATAGGCCTGGGGTACACAATCGTGTTCATATCAAGATCCGCCCAGGTCCATGAACGAAACAACCCGACCGGATAGTAAGTCTGGATCAACAAGCGTCCAGGATTCATGGGTCCGCGAACCCGGGTTTCGACAAATAGCTTGACCTTGACCTCCTCGTCTTCAAGAAGATCGGCCCCCTGTAACAATTCACGATTCCACCCGAGCAGTAAGGCCTCATAAGTACGAGCGCCAAATCGACTCAGTACGACTGTAAATTCTGCGTCCTCACCGGCGAAAGCCGGTAGTGTGCCGCCCGCCAGGATGGTCAAGCCGGAAAGGTTGCGGTATGTGTGCAGGATGCTCACCATGAGAAGGCTAGCTAGCAGAAATGCGAGTGCAAAAATAAGGCTGTTCTGGTAATTGATACCGGCAAGCACCATAAACACAATCAGGAGGGAGAAAAATATTCCTTCCCGGGTGGGTAATATGAATATCTTTTTCTGATCGAGTGTAATGGCACTGGACGGCGGCATTCGCCTGCTAAGCCATTGCCTGAACCTGGTGGATTGCCAAACTGTGGAATCAGGCGTGTTTGCGTTGCTGGCCATTACCTATCAGAGTTCCTAACCTATCACATCAACCTTAATCAGCATTCGTTGTGCCAGTGCAGTGCCACCGTGTCCCGAAAAATCTGCTGCTTCTCTCAATCGATGTTCAACTACAGACGGAAGCACCGCCTGGACATCTTCGGGCACAACGTGGCTGCGGTTCTCAATGAAAGCCCAGCTACGCGCACAACCTAGTAATGCCAATGCTCCCCTTGGAGACAAACCATAGGCAAATTCAGGCGCCTGGCGTGAGTGTTGTACCAGGCGCTGGATATAATCAAGTAAGGCTTCTGACACCTTGACCTGCTCTGCTTCTTCCTGGAATTCCTGCAGTTGACGGACATTCATTGTCGGCTCCAGGCGTCCAAGTACGATGCGACGATCTTCTCCCTTGAGAAGAATTCTCTCGGCTACGGCGTCAGGATATCCCAGTTCAATTCTCATCAGAAATCGGTCAAGTTGTGATTCCGGGAGTGGAAAAGTTCCTGCCTGGGTATTTGGATTTTGAGTTGCAATAACAAAAAAAGGAGCAGGCAACGGACGTGTTTGCCCTTCAATCGTTACCTGCCTCTCCTCCATTGCTTCAAGCAAGGCGCTCTGGCTCTTCGGTGTGGTGCGATTGATTTCATCTGCCAGCACCAGTTGGCTGAAAATTGGACCAGCGTGAAAATTGAATTTCCCCGAATCCTTGTCATAAACTGAGACACCGAGAATATCCGCCGGTAGCAGGTCACTGGTAAACTGGATACGGTTGTAGCTAAGGTTTAGCACCTTGGCAAGGGCATGGGACATCGTGGTCTTACCCATACCGGGCAGGTCTTCGATCAGCAGATGGCCACGAGATAAAAGGCATGTCAATGCCAATTTAATCTGGTGTTCCTTTCCCAGCAACACCGATCCAATGTGCGCGATGGTTTCTTCTATTGCACCTGGCATTTTAAAAGCTGTCTCACGCCTGGTTGTGGAGTTCAATTACCTCCACACTTTCCGCGTTTCTCAAGGCTTTAGCACTATCGTTTCGACGCGATTCAAGTCGCGCAAGATACGTTTCGTCCACGCCGCCAGTGACATAGTTAGCATCAAAGATGGATGTATCGAATCGGTCAATCCTCTGGTTAATTCCACTGGCGCATTCCACCAGGTCAGCCAGATCCTGGTAGATCAGCCAGTCGACGCCTATGTACTCTGCTATTTCGTCAATTGTCTGGCCATGCGCCACAAATTCATTGGTATCAGGCATGTCAATGCCATACACATTTTGGTAACGCACCGGAGGCGCTGCAGATGCAAGATAAACTTTATTTGCACCGGCATCTCTTGCCATCTGTACAATTTGCTTTGAGGTAGTACCACGAATGATGGAGTCGTCAACAAGAAGGACATTCTTACCCCGGAATTCAAGTTCCACGGTATTAAATTTGCGGCGAACAGACTTTTTGCGCTCCGTTTGATCTGGCATGATAAAGGTCCGGCCAATATAACGATTCTTAACCAGCCCTTCCCGGTATTTCACATCCAACCGGTGCGCCAACGGCAACGCCGCCGTGCAACTGGTATCAGGAATCGGAATGACAACATCAATATCGTGATCAGGGCGTAATCGCAAAATCTTGTCCGCCAATTTATCACCCATCTTAAGACGAGCTTTATAAACTGAAATACCGTCGATGACCGAATCCGGGCGGGCAAGATAAACATGCTCAAATATGCAAGGGCTGTAGATGGTATGAGTTGCACATTGTTTTCGATGCACTTTTCCGTTGGATTGAATATAGACCGCTTCACCTGGCGCAATATCGTCAATAACGTCAAATCCCAATACGTTCAGCGCCACGCTTTCAGAGGCAATCAAATACTCGGTACCGTTAGCTGTTTCACGTTTACCGTAAAGTATCGGTCGGATACCACAGGGGTCCCGAAATCCTACGATGCCATGGCCGGTGATTAGCGCAACCACTGCATAAGCTCCGATCACTCGTTCATGGACCCGCCCTATCGCCTTAAAAATATCGTCAGGTTTGGGTCGAAGTCCAGATATATTCTGTAATTCGTGCGAAAAAACATTAAGCAGGACTTCAGAATCTGAACTGGTATTAATGTGCCGCCTGTCAGCGCGGAACAGGTCTTCATTCAGCTCATCATCGTTGGTGAGATTGCCATTGTGGGCAAGGCATATTCCGAACGGAGAGTTGACATACATCGGTTGCGCTTCGGCGGAACTTGTAGTTCCCGCTGTGGGATAACGAACATGCGCAATACCCATTCCGCCTATCAGGCCATCCATATGCACCTGTCTGAACACATCCCTCACAAGGCCATTGTGTCTTCGCATATGCAGTAAATCACCTTCACAGGTCACGATACCCGCGGCATCCTGGCCCCGGTGTTGCAACACGGTTAAGGCATCGTATAGGTCGTAGTTAACATCGCTTTTGCCAACCATTCCTACAATACCGCACATATTCTAAGCTACCTTCGCTCTAGTCGATTCGATGAGTTGTCCACCCTGCTCCCACAATATGGGTCCCAGCCATTCAATGGCACCCACGATATGTGGAATCAACACCGATTCTTTCCACCAAGAATCTTCTTCCACAGGTGTCAAATAGTATAACCCTGCAACCACGACAAGGATAACGACACCACCCCTGGCAAATCCAAAAAACATTCCAAAAAATTTGTCAGTTCCGCCAAGTCCGGTCATCCTGACAACCTCACTGATCAGGTTGTTCACCAGCGCTCCTACGATCAGGGTACCCGCAAATAGCAGGGCATAGGCAACAGCCATGCGCATCGAGGGCATATCAATAGAGTCGATAAGCAGGGTCGACACCTGGCTGGCAAACAGTCTCGAAATAATGATTGCGGCAACCCAGGTGGTAAGAGAAAGGGCTTCTTTCACAAATCCACGCTTGATGCTAATCAATGTGGAAACCACAAGGATGGCCATAATGAGCCAGTCGATCGCTGCGAGTCCCTGTCCAGATTCAAACATCGACGGGGCTATTTCCTTGGTAGGTGGCTGTTTTCATTATCTAACATTTTCGAGATGTGTTGACTTTTAATCGAATTTGTCAATTTCTGGACAGGAACTAGCTAGATAAGTCAATTAACCGCCCAGCTGGCCTGCATCATCCTCTATCCTGTATCGCACAACCTGACCCCTAAGTTTAAAACTTGTCTCAATCTTACCCTGCAGTTCCTGTAATGCACTCTTTTTCACCATTGGCCCGATGAATACACGATAAGTTTCACCTTTGCTGGTTTTAGCATGAAGCACGTAACTTCGATACTCTGCATCTCTTAATTCAGTGCGCAGCTTGATGGCATTTTCCTTACTTTCAAAACTGCCTAACTGCAAACTCCAACTCACCGGCAGGTTGTTTTTATCGAGCGTAAAGTCTGTCGCCGTCTCATACGTGTTCTCATCGACAACTTCACGGGGTAGCTGTGCCGCACTGGCACGCTCCATCCGCGCCATTTGAAGCCGGAGATCCTTTATAGACATTTTTTTTACTTCAATTTTTGGCGCATCAGGAATGTTGGCCATCACCCGATCCCTGTCTTCGGCCGATCCATCCAGTAGCATTGGCAAAATAATGATCGCCAGAGCTGTTAAGACGAATGCTCCAACTACTCTCTGTTTTAGCCTTGCATCCAAATGTGTATTTCCAATGCGTTAATTATGGACGTTATCAGGAGTCCGTCCCAGAACCGACTGTGGAAAAGCCCTCGCTAGGTTGCAGTTCTCGGACCGACTCCAATGCCAATACGGTGGCGACAACAGGAAAGGAGCCGAATACCAATACCAGGTCATCTTCACTTGTCGCCTCCAGCGCACTGCTATAGGCGTGCGCTACTTTACCATATGTGCTGACTGCACACCCGCGTTGAGCGGGCAGACGAGCCGACAGGCAGGCTCGAAGTTCAACCGTGGTCGCCGCCCTTGGATCATCCATACCCGTTAAATGCCAGTGATCTACGCAATCGCTGAGAATTGAAAATACACTTTCGCAGTCTTTGTCAGCGTACATACCCACCACGGCATGGATAGCTGTTCGACCTGGCGGTGATTGCTGCGATTGCAGATAGGATTTTAGATAGCAGGCAGCATTGGGATTGTGAGCGACGTCCAACAAAACGTGTCTTTCACCGGCAAGCCACTGCATCCGACCAGCCAACCTCGTGGTCTGCAAGACTTTTCGCAAATCAGATTCATCCAACCTGAACCCCGCGCACACCATCGCTTGCATCGCAGAGGCCGCGCTGGGTGCAGGAAGATGTCCTTGCCCAGGAGCTACAAAGTGATGGATTTCGCCAGTTACTGACGTACAGAAGGCCATTTCAGCGGTGAATGTGAAGTGTTCTCCATTAACAAATAACTCGCACGCTTTTTCCTGTGCACAACGCCTAATCGAATCAGGTGGCGTCGACTCTGCAACGACACACGATTTTCCAGTTCGCATGACGCCGGCTTTTTCAGTCGCGATCTCATCCAGGGAATTACCCAGCCATGATTCGTGATCCATGGCAATTTGAGTGATCACACTCACATCAGGATCGACTATATTCATCGCGTCAAGGCGTCCCCCCAATCCAACTTCCAGCACGGCTACTTCGACTTTTCGATCCCGGAAGACCAACAGCGCAGCCAGCGTTGAATATTCAAAATAGCTAAGGGAGATCTCACCCCGTACCTGGTCAATAGCTTCAAACGCCTGACATATTTCTTCGTCGGTTGCCGGTTTGCCATTGATGACGATTCGTTCGTTAAATCGCAGCAGGTGTGGAGAAGTCGCCTTGCCGACACTAGAACCCTGGACCAGGCAAAACTGTTCCAGGTACTCGCAAGTTGAACCTTTGCCATTGGTACCGGCTACCAGAAAAACCACTGGTGCGGGTTTTATGACTGATAGTCTTTTTGCAACCTCGCCAACCCGCTCAAGTCCAAGGTCCCACTTGACGGGATGCAGGTTTTCAATTCGATCTAGCCAATCGTTGAGGGTCATTTTTTTAAAAAACTACTGAGGGCTCATCGATACTCTTACGCATTCCACTCAACAACGTGGCGACTTCTGCCAATGCCGTATCCAGGTCACCCTCATGGTCAGCGATCAGTTTGACGATAGCAGAGCCAACGACAACGCCATCTGAAATATCTGAAACTTTTGCCGCAGTCGCGGCATCTTTGATCCCAAAACCAACCATAATCGGTAACGGACTGATCTGCCTGAATCGGGAAAGTTTCTCATGTACATCATCAACATCCAGATTGGATGCCCCGGTTGTCCCCTTGAGCGAGACATAGTAGACGAATCCCCTACTTTGCGATGTTACAAATGCTGCTCTCTTATCTGTCGTTGTCGGTGCCAGTAAGTACACAGATTCAATATCATGCTTATCAAGATAGCCTGACAGTACACCGGATTCCTCGGGAGGCAGGTTGACGATAATCGTTCCATCGACACCAGCCTGCGACGCGACAATTGAAAAATCCTCATAACCCATCAATTCAATTGGATTCAGGTAGCCCATGAGGATAACCGGTGTGTCATCGTCCTTGCGGCGAAACTGTTCCACCATTGATATGACATCCTTCAGGGATGTGTCGTGTTTCAGTGCGCGTTCGTGGGCAAGCTGGATCACCGGTCCTTCGGCTTCCGGATCTGAGAAAGGAACACCTAATTCGATAACATCCACACCAACCTCAACCATGGTGTGCATTAGCCTCACCGTCAGGTCCTTGATTGGGTCGCCTGCGACCACATAAGTCACCAGAGTTTTCCTGTTAGCAGCGAGATTCGCTTTTACTTTTATCGTTAACCTACTCAATGCCTGACCCTCAGGTGATCGTAATTCCATCAATTTTTGCCATGGTATGAATGTCCTTGTCGCCTCGTCCTGAGAGATTAATGACAATCGCTTGTTCCTTGTCCATCGATCGCGCAAGTTCAATGCCATAGGCGATCGCATGAGCCGATTCCAGCGCGGGTAGGATGCCTTCCAACAGATTCAGCGAACGGAACGCGTCCAGCGCCTGCTCGTCTGTTACGGCAACATATTCAGCCCGCTTGATATCTTTTAGCCAGGCATGTTCGGGACCCACCCCGGGATAATCCAGACCCGCTGATATTGAGTAGGTATCAAGAATCTGGCCATTTACATCCTGCATCAGATAAGTACGATTCCCATGCAGAACACCCACATTCCCCGCATTGAGTGGAGCAGCATGTTCACCCGTTTCCAACCCCAAACCTGCAGCTTCTACGCCAACCAGGCGTACCGATCGATCCTCTAGGAATGGATAGAACATTCCCATCGCATTCGATCCACCCCCGACACAAGCCACAAGCGCATCAGGTAGCCCACCATGCATTTCGGCAAATTGCTTTTTTGTTTCTCTTCCGATTACGGACTGGAAATCGCGGACCAGCATGGGATATGGATGTGGTCCTGCAACGGAGCCAATAATGTAGTGAGTATCATCCACATTGGTGACCCAATCGCGCATGGCTTCACTCAACGCGTCCTTCAATGTCCGGGAACCAGAGGTTACTGGCACGACCTGGGCCCCTAGCAATTTCATCCTGTAGACATTGAGACTCTGACGTTCAATATCTTCACTTCCCATATAGACCTGGCACTTGAGACCGAATCGCGCAGCAACTGTAGCAGCGGCAACACCGTGTTGACCGGCTCCGGTTTCTGCTATTACCCTGGGTTTACCCATGTATTTGGCAAGCAGAGCCTGGCCGATACAGTTATTTATCTTGTGAGCGCCGGTATGATTCAGGTCTTCACGCTTTAGGTATATTTTCGCCCCGCCACTTAACGTCGTTAGTCTTTGCGCATAGTAAAGTGGCGATGATCGGCCTACATAATTAGCCAGATCACTCTTAAGTTCAGCCTGAAATGTTTCGTCATGGCAGAGTCGTTCATACTCGCTTTTCAGTTCTGACAGCGCCTGCATGAGAATCTCGGAAACAAACCGACCACCATAAATTCCAAAGTGGCCGTCATCATCAGGAAAGGATGAAATACATTCATTGACACCAGCGCCGTTATCGCCGAGCGCCTGCGGCTGTTTTTTGTAACGCGCCCGCGGTTGTTGTTTATTTTTATCGCTCACTATTTACCTCACCGTCAGCGGCTCGCACCGCGCGAATAAAGTTGCTGATTTTTTCGTGATCCTTAATCCCTTTTTCTGACTCCACCCCGCCGCTAACATCCACAGCAAATGGTCTCATCTGTTCAATCGCCTGCCTAACATTGCCAGGGGTCAGACCGCCAGCCAAAACCACAGGTTTACTTATGTCAGGCACTTCTGGCCAATGAAAAGTCTTGCCGGTTCCTCCATATTCACCTTCTACAAAGGTGTCAAGTAATATCCCTTTGCTATGCGGGAACCTGGCGACCTGCACTTCCAAATCGATAGGCTTTTCTACGCGAATGGCTTTTATAAAAGGCATGCCGAATGAGCAGCAGAACTCATCCGTCTCATCGCCGTGAAATTGCAAAAAGTCGAAAGGTGCTTCCTTGAGTAGCAGTTTAACGTCGTCACTAGTGTGATTCACCAACAACGCAACTGAGGTTACATAAGGTGGTAATTGATTGACGATACCGGCGGCGATTTTCACATCTATATATCTGGGACTTTTTTCATACAGCTGAAAACCCAGGGCATCAGCTTCGCTCGCCACAGCAAATTCGGCATCACGACTATTGGTGATACCACAAATTTTGATTCTGGTCCGTGTCATGTCGGGTATATCTTGCGGGCCGCAGAGTTTAACACGAGAAAGCAGGGAGCCTATAATCAACTAGATCCTGCGCAGATTCGATCGTTCGAATTAGTCAACTTCGGCTGGAACTAGCTAGTTCTTACCCAGATTCAAACTTCGAAGGGGCTAGTTCCTTTGACTACTGTTCGAATTAAGTAATTTCGGCTGGAACTAGCTAGTTCTTGCCCAGATTCAAACTTCGAA
>JAPUGI010000052.1 GCA_027292925.1 Gammaproteobacteria bacterium | reverse complement strand
CGACGCAAATCACACTCGACGTTCAGTTTCGAAATCTCTGCACGCAATTAATCCAGTTCTTCCTCACTGAGGTCGTGCACTTTTAGACCAGGACTAACACCGGTTTGTTCACATAGATCCCTGGCTGTCTGGCGACCGATACCATAGATATATGTCAGAGAAATCTCTGCATGTTTGTTGTCGGGAATATTAATTCCAGCTATACGAGCCATTAAAATTGCTCCTGTTAATCCAGGTTAACCCTGGCGTTGTTTATGTCGTGGTTCCGTGCAGATCACCCGCACAACACCTTTACGCCGAACAATTCTGCAATTACGGCACATTTTTTTTACTGAAGCCCTGACCTTCATAATTTACTCCGGTTCAAACCCCGATTTCAGCCTGCATAAGAAGCCTTCATAAACAGGGTCTTTAATAAGCTATCTTCGCCCAAAGTTCTGCAAATTGGATTTTTTCATTAACGATTCATACTGATGTGACATCAGGTGAGTCTGCACCTGTGACATAAAGTCCATTACGACCACAACTACTATCAGTAGTGCAGTTCCTCCAAGTTGGAATGTTATGTTGAACTGTACAACGAGGAATTGAGGCATTAAGCAGACTGCCGTCATGTACAGAGAACCGAACAAAGTAAGCCTGGTGAGAATCGTGTCAATATGACGCGCCGTTTGATCTCCGGGTCTGTATCCGGGAATAAAGGCGCCTGATTTCTTCAAATTGTCTGCCACTTCTTTGGGGTTAAACATAATTGCGGTGTACCAGAAGCAAAAAAAGATAATCCCCATCGAGAAAAGAATGATGTTGAGGGGTTGCCCCGGTGCAATCTGTAAACTTAATTCCTGCAGCCATTCCATTCCTGGTGACTGACCAAACCACTGGCCGAGGGATGCTGGAAACAACAACAGGCTACTTGCGAAAATGGCAGGGATCACACCCGCCATATTCACCTTCAGGGGCAAATGGCTGCTTTGCTGTTGATACATTCGTCGTCCTTGTTGACGTCTCGCATAGTTGATCGTAATCCTGCGTTGTCCACGCTCCACAAAAACAACAAATGCAACTACACCAATAGCCAGAGACCCGATGATCAACAGCGCCATAATGGATATTTCCCCCTGGCGTGCCTGTTCAAAAGACTGCCCTATGGCGCTGGGAAAACCCGATACAATTCCCGTAAAAATAATAATCGAAATACCATTACCGACCCCGCGTTCAGTCACCTGTTCCCCCAACCACATCAAAAACATGGCACCTGTTACAAGCGTCGTAATAGCCACAAAATGGAACGCGAAATTTCCCGAGTAAGCCAATCCCTGTGATGCAAGACCACTGCTCATGGCAAACCCTTGGACAGTAGCGAGGGCAAGCGTGCCGTACCGGGTGTATTGGGAAATTTTCCTGCGGCCTGCATCGCCTTCTTTTCTCAACTGTTGCAATGATGGCGTTGTTGCAACCAGCAACTGAGTGATGATCGATGACGAGATGTAAGGCATTATTCCCAGCGCAAAAATACTCATGCGCTCAAGCGCGCCGCCAGAAAACATATTGAACAAGTCCAGGATGCCTCCCTGTTGCTGGTCAAACAAAGATTTCAGGCGCTCAGGGTCTATCCCCGGTACAGGAATATGGCTTCCAATCCGGTAGACAATGATGGCAAGCAATACGTACAGCAAGCGATGTCGCAGCTCAATTAAGCCTCCACCGCTTGCCATTGCCCTACCCTGTGCCAGTGTACTTGTCATTTTCGTCTCTTTACTCTTCTATCTTTCCGCCGGCAGCTTCAATTGCTGCCCGGGCGCCTTTGGTGACACCAATACCTTGCAACGTGATTGCCTTGCTGATCTCTCCTGACAGCATGACTTTGGCGCGAAACATTCCATCATTGATGACATCAGCTTCTTTCAAAATCTGGAGGTCGATGATATCTACATCCAACCTGTCGAGCTCTGAAAGGGTTACTTCTGCAGTTACTCTTGCCTTGGCTGAATTGAATCCGAATTTCGGTAACCGCGTCTGCAAAGGTTGCTGGCCTCCTTCGAACCCAGCCTTGATTCGGCCACCCGTCCTGGACTTTTGACCGTTATGACCCCTGCCACAGGTTTTTCCATACCCACTACCCATGCCACGACCAACCCGTTTCTTCTGAGTTCGGCTACCTTTCGCAGATTTCAATGTATTCAATTGCATTACAAATGTTCCTTTTTTTAGACAACCAGCTGATGGCTTTTTACACAAGCCGCTGATGGCTTTTTACACGAGCCGCTGATGGCTTTTTACACGAGCCGCTGATGGCTCACTCTCCTTCTACACTGACCATGTAAGAAACTTTGTTAATCATGCCTCTTACTGCGGCTGTATCTTCAACTTCAACAGTTTGTCTAATCTTCTTGAGACCTAAGCCAGCGACACAGTTTTTATGATCTTTTAGTCGGCCTATTGTGCTTTTGGTCAATGTAACCTTGATTTTTTTTGCAGCCATTTCCTAACCCATCATCTCTTCTACAGTCAGTCCACGTTTCTCAGCAATGCTTTCCGGTGACCGCATATCCTGTAAACCCTTGAAAGTGGCCCTTATGACGTTTACGGGATTGGTCGAGCCGTAACACTTCGCCAGCACGTTATGCACTCCGGCGACTTCCAGGACAGCACGCATGGTCTTACCGGCAATTACACCAGTACCTTCAGAAGCAGGTTGCATATATATTTTTGATGCGCCGTGGCGCGCGGTAATCGGGTACTGAATCGTGGAGCCAACCAAATCAACCTGAATCATGTTTCGACGCGCGGCTTCCATCGCCTTCTGGATCGCAAGTGGTACTTCCCGTGCTTTGCCACGACCGTAACCAACCTTGCCGTTGCCATCACCAACAACAGTCAGGGCAGTAAATCCAAAAATGCGGCCACCTTTTACGACTTTGGCCACGCGATTTACCTGTACTAGTTTCTCTTGAATACCTTCTTCGTTTTCCTGGTCGTGATACGCCATTACTTATCCTCTAAAATCCTTGCACTGGATACCTGCTTACGCACGTATGACAGCTGTTAGAACTGCAATCCACCTTCGCGTGCTGCCTCTGCCAACGCTTTTACTCGACCGTGATACTTGTATCCAGATCGATCGAACGCTACTCTTTCCACCCCGGCCTTCTTTGCTCGCTTGGCAATCAATTTTCCTACTTTTGAAGCACCTTCAATATTTCCGGTAGCACCTTTTCTGAGTGACTTGTCGAGTGTCGAAGCCGTCGCTTGTACATTATCTCCAGATGCAGAAATAATCTGGGCATAAATATGCCGAGGAGATCGGAATACACATAGTCGAGGCACTGCTAACTCTAATATATGCTTGCGCCCGCGCCGTGCCCTTCTTAATCTTGCGTCCTTTTTCTTACCCATCTTTACTCATCTCGTCTAGCCAGTTCTTGTATAGATTGTTGTTTCTATTTCTACTAGTTGAAACCCTATTTTTTCTTTGCTTCCTTACGTTTCACATACTCATTAGCGTATCGAACTCCCTTACCTTTGTAAGGCTCTGGCGGTCTGAATGCCCTGATCTCGGCCGCGACCTGACCAACCAGTTGTTTATCAATGCCTTTCACAACTATCTGTGTTTGCGATGGAGTTAGGATCTCAATTCCTTCCGGAATCAAATATTCCACCTGGTGAGAGAAGCCCAGTGTAAGGTTGAGCTTACTTCCCTGCATCTGCGCACGATAACCAACCCCCTGCAATTCCAACTCTTTTTCGAAACCTTTATTTACACCGACAACCATATTGTCAATTATGGAACGGAAGGTTCCGGCCAATGCGTTCGACTTCTTGCTGGGTTGAGTTGCACTAATTTTGAGTACATCTTCTTCCTGGGATATCTCAACCAATTCATGGATAGCGAGGTTAAGTTGTCCTTTTGAACCCTTCACATTCAGCTCTTGTCCACTCAAGGTGACTTCCACTTCCTTTGGAATCCCCACCGGCTGGTTTGCAATTCGCGACATACCTATCTGCCCCCTCTCAGGTCTATCTCAAAAGACTGAACAAAGTAGCTCACCACCAACACCAGCTGCTCGTGCTGCCCGGTCAGTCATGACACCCTTATTTGTGGACAGGATAACAATTCCCAGCCCACCCTTGATCACAGGAATATCATCTTTGCTTTTATACTGCCTTAAGCCAGGACGACTGATTCTTTTGATCTCTTCTATCACTGCTTTACCCTCGTGGTAACGTAGTGAAATGTTCAGCAGGGATTTCCCTTTCTCCCCCTCATTTACCTTGTAGTCGGCTATATAGCCTTCTTCCTTCAATACTTTGGCAATAGACACTTTCTTAGTTGAACAAGGCATTTCAATATCATTAATCTTGGCTTGTTGGGCGTTACGTATTCGCGTCAACAGGTCGGCCAGTGGATCTTGCATAGTCATTGATTCATAAACTCCCTTCTTACCTGTTAATTCTGTTAGCAGTTACCAGCTGGACTTAACCAGGCCAGGAATATCTCCTCGCATGGCAGCCTCCCTCAGTTTGTTCCTGGCCAAACCGAATCGTCGATAAACCGCGTGTGGTCTGCCTGTCAGCTTGCAACGTCTTACCTGGCGACAAGGACTCGCATTTCTGGGCAACTTTTGTAACTTTAGTTGCGCTTCCCACCGATCATCGTCAGATGACTCTGGATTTGAAATGATCGCCTTCAGCGCCGCTCGCTTCACCGCATATTTTTTCACGGTTTTCTGACGCTTCAATTCGCGATTTATCATCGATACTTTAGCCATAAAAATTCTCTATACTCGTGCTCTGTTCAACCTAACTTGCTTCTCTAAGTGGAAAATTGAAAGCGCGAAGCAGCGCCCTCCCATGATCGTCATTTTTCGCGGATGTAACGATGGCGACATCTAGACCACGCATTTTGTCGATCTTGTCGTAATCGATCTCCGGGAACACTATCTGTTCGGCAAAACCCATGGCGAAATTTCCTCTGCCATCAAATGATCTCGGACTAATTCCCCTGAAATCACGTTGCCTTGGAATTGCAATATTGATCAACCGATCAAGAAATTCGTACATTCGCTCACGCCGGAGAGTAACTTTGCAACCAATCGGGAAGCCCTCTCTAATCTTGAAACCTGCGATTGATTTACGCGCATCATTGGTCACTGCTTTTTGACCGGCAATTGCTTCCATATCCGACACTGCCGCATCCAGTTGCTTACGATCACCAATAGATTCACCAACACCCATGTTTAGCGTGATTTTGGTAATGCGCGGCACCTCCATTACGTTTGCCAGGCCAAGCTCTTCTTTCAGCTTTGGCTTGATTTCTTCTTCGTATGTCTTTTTTAAATCAGTCATGTCGTTTAGCCGTCAATCAGTTCGCCAGAAGATTTGTAGATTCGTACTTTCTTCCCATCTTCCAGCAGTTTTATACCCACCCTGTCCGCTTTATTGGAACTCCTGTTATAGATCGCCACATTGGAAGCCTGTATTGGCGCTTCTTTTTCAATAATTCCACCTGGTTGATTCATCTGCGGATTGCCTTTTGTATGCCGCTTGATCATGTTGACACCCGATACATACACCCGACCATCGTCCCGGATGCGAGTTACTGCGCCCGTTTTGCCTTTGTCTTTGCCAGCGATGACAATGACCTCGTCATCTTTCCTAATCTTCTGCATGCCTAGTCCAACCTCTACAGGACTTCTGGAGCAAGAGAGATGATGCGCATAAAATTGTCGGTGCGAAGCTCCCTCGTTACCGGTCCAAATATTCGAGTCCCTATTGGCTGCTTCTGGGCATTTAGCAATACAGCAGCATTCCCATCAAATCTGATGACTGAACCATCAGGTCTCCGAACTCCTTTTTTTGTCCTGACTACTACGGCATCCAATACCTGGCCTTTTCGTACACGTCCGCGCGGAATCGCCTCTTTTACGGTCACCTTAATAATGTCACCAACACTTGCGTATCGACGCTTTGAACCGCCAAGGACCTTAATGCACATCACACGGCGCGCACCGCTATTGTCCGCTATATCTAGATATGTTTGCGCTTGTATCATGCCCTTAACTCCACTAAATTCCGAAACCCCGGTCTTCCTGCTTAAAGAATAGTTGACGTCCGATCAATTGAACTTAATTTCCAGGCCTTGCTTTTGGATATAGGGCGAGTTTCCTCAATGGTTACCTGGTCCCCTTCCTGGCACTGGTTTTCTGGATCATGCGCATGAATTTTCTTGGTGCGCTTGATGTACTTCCCATACAGGGGGTGCTTAATCACGCGTTCCACCGATACAGTTATCGTCTTGTCCATCCTGTTACTGACGACGGTTCCGCTTAGCGACCGTGCCTGACTTGTTTCTTTTCCCATTGACC
>JAPUGI010000051.1 GCA_027292925.1 Gammaproteobacteria bacterium | reverse complement strand
TGTCAATGGGCTTCCCGCATTGCATCTGCTGGACTCGGCTGAGGGTGATCGGGACAAGGGCTATTCTGCTGACGATCTTGAAGCCATGTCACGGATGTTGGAACTGAAGCTGAAGGACTATGGTGTTGAAGCCACTGTGACCGCCGTTTATCCCGGCCCTGTTATCACCCGATTTGAAGTTCAGCCTGCACCCGGTGTAAAGGTTAGCCGGATTAGCGGGTTAGCGAAGGATCTGGCCCGATCTATTGCGGTCATCAGTGTTCGTGTCGTCGAGGTCATACCGGGTAAATCCGTCATCGGCATCGAAATACCCAACATAGACCGTAGGGTCGTAAAGTTGAGTGAAGTGCTAACGTCGAAAGCCTACGATAATTCGCAATCACCCCTGTCACTCGCCCTGGGTCACGATATATCCGGTGAACCTGTAGTAGTAGATCTTGCAAGAATGCCGCATCTACTTGTAGCAGGAACGACGGGTTCCGGTAAATCGGTTGGCTTGAACGCCATGATTTTATCTATCCTGTTCAAGTCTTCGCCGGAGGAAGTACGCCTGATAATGGTGGATCCAAAGATGTTGGAGCTGGCAGTGTACGAGGGAATTCCACATCTGTTGACTCCTGTTGTAACGGATATGAAGGATGCTGCAAATGCATTGCGCTGGTGTGTAGCAGAAATGGAAAGACGTTATCGACTGATGGCTGCGCTGGGAGTTCGCAACATCGGTGGTTTCAACCGAAAAGTGAAGGATGCACAGAAAGCACGAGAGCCGATCAAGGATCCACTGTGGCAACCTGATCCCTTGCTGGATGAGGATGAACAGGAAACGCCTGACCTGGCAACGTTGCCGTTCATCGTCGTCGTCATCGATGAATTTGCGGACATGATGATGATCGTGGGTAAAAAGGTCGAAGAACTAATCGCACGAATTGCACAGAAAGCGCGAGCTGCCGGTATACATCTTATTCTCGCAACACAACGCCCTTCAGTAGATGTGATTACCGGCCTCATCAAGGCAAATATACCCACAAGGATTGGTTTCCAGGTATCAAGTAAAATTGACTCCAGGACAATTCTCGACCAGGGAGGGGCAGAACAATTATTAGGCCATGGTGACATGCTCTATCTCCCGGCAGGCACACCCTTACCCATGAGGGTACATGGTGCATTTGTAGGTGATGATGAAGTGCATCGGGTCGTGGAGAGCTGGAAAGAACTCGGGGAACCTAACTACCTTGAATCGATACTTGATACCAGATTAGATACAGAACTGTTACCTGGTAATGCTGCTAATTCAGAAGTAGGTTTTGATGAATCAGATCCGTTGTATGACGAGGCGGTGCAGTTTGTCACCCAGTCGCGGCGAGCGTCCATCTCAGCAGTACAGCGAAGATTACGAATCGGCTATAACAGGGCAGCGCGAATGATCGAATCCATGGAGCAAGCAGGAATCGTCAGTGAAATGAATTCTAACGGCTCTCGTGAGGTTCTGGCCAATGCCCCGCCTGAGTAAGTTAGCTGTCATAATTGCTGCACTTGTATCTTACCCGTTGTCAGCAGATGAACCTGATGGTTATTCCGAGCTGCTGAGCAGCTATCTTTCCAATATCTCTACGCTCTCGGGGAATTTCGAGCAAAATACTTCAAATCAAAACGATCACTATTCTACTATCTATAGGGGAGAACTCTGGATATCGAAACCAAATCGTTTCCGCGTGGATACAATTTCGCCCTCACTACAATCGTTAGTTTCCAATGGAACAGATTTTTGGTTCTATGATGAAGATCTGGAGCAAGTGATTGTGAGCAGGCTGAACGAGGATTTGAACCAGGTGCCGATCCTGTTATTCAGCAGCGATATAGAAAGCATTGAAAATAGTTATGACATTAGCGGTTATGAAGATGAAGATGGTGAACACTTTCTGCTACAACCGGTATCCGAAATTAGTTTGTTTCAGTCACTTTCACTGGAATTTCGTGACGGCATACCAATAGCGATAAAGATCAACGCGGCGAGTGGTCTGATGACTACTATCAACCTGAAACAAATTGTAGTGAATGGACCTATTGCAGAGGATCGGTTCAGCTTTGATGCGCCTGATAATGTTGATGTCATTGATGATCGGTAACTTAGATTAGCTGGTTCTTGCCCAGATTAAGGCAAAGGGGCTAGTTCGTGGTGACTAATAGGTCGAATTTATCAATTTCTGGAGAACTAGCTAGTTCTTAACGAGATTTGGGCATTGAGGGGGCTAGTTCGTGGTGACTAATAGGTCAAATTTATTAATTTCTGGAGAACTAGCTAGTTCTTATCGAGATTTGGGTATTGAAGGGGCTAGTTCGTGCTGACTAATAGGTCGAATTTATCAATTTCTGGAGAACTAGCTATGTCATTATTTGATGACAAGGATGCTTATCAACCTTTGGCCGCCAAAATGCGGCCCCGGTGCCTGGATGACTTTGCCGGACAGGAACACCTGCTTGCTCCGGGTAAACCGCTCAGAAAGGCAATAGAAACTTCAAGTCTGCATTCCATGGTCTTGTGGGGACCGCCGGGAGTCGGTAAAACGACGTTGGCCCGGATGATATCTGAATTGTGCGACGTACATTTTCAATCTATCTCGGCGGTGCTGGCCGGTGTCAAGGATATAAGGGAAGCCATTGCTGTGGCCCAGCAACATCGAATGGCGACGGGTAGAAAAACACTGCTGTTTGTAGACGAGGCGCATCGTTTTAATAAATCCCAGCAAGACGCATTCTTGCCCTATGTCGAAGATGGCACACTTATTTTTGTCGGCGCAACAACAGAGAACCCTTCCTTCGAACTCAATAATGCTTTGCTGTCCCGAGCCAGGATTTACAAGTTGCAATCTCTGTCCACGGATCAATTGATCAGCGTCATGAAACGTGCATTGACGCAAGCGCCAGCTCTCAAGGAGTTAAATCTGGATGCAACCCCCGAGGTGTTTAACCAGCTTGCGCTTGCGGCAGATGGTGATGCGAGGAGGGCGCTTAATATTCTGGAGGTTGCCACCGATCTTGTTACCGGGACGCATATCACCGAGGCAGTTGTCGAAGAAGTGCTGGGTTCAGATTTCAGGCGCTTTGACAAGGGTGGGGATATTTTTTACGAGCAAATATCTGCATTGCATAAAGCGGTTCGAGGCTCGTCTCCAGATGCCTCCCTGTACTGGTTTGCACGAATGTTGGATGGAGGCTGTGATCCCCTGTATATCGCCAGGCGTGTAGTGAGAATGGCGTCGGAAGATATCGGCAATGCAGACCCGAGAGCGTTGCAGCTGGCGCTCAATGCCTGGGAAGTCCAGGAGCGCCTGGGAAGTCCCGAGGGCGAGTTGGCAATTGCCCAGGCTATTGTCTACCTTGCCTCCGCGGCAAAAAGTAACGCAATCTATACGGCTTTTTCGGATGCAAAAATAGATGCAGGTGCACAGTCTTCACTTGAAGTACCCATGCACCTGCGCAATGCCGCAACAAAAATGATGGAGAACATGGGTTATGGTGATGGCTACCAATACGCTCACGACCATGATGATGCCTTTGTTCCCGGTGAATCCTATTTTCCCGAGCAACTGGTAGATCGTGAGTATTATCACCCGGTGGACAGGGGCCTGGAGATCAAGATTGCCGAAAAGCTGGCTTACCTGAAGAAGCTTAACCAGGCCAGCACATTTAAACGCTACAACGAACCTGATGAAGTAGACGGCTAATGAGCGAGATTATCGCCATAGCCCTGGGTGGTGCGCTGGGTGCCTTGTCCCGATTTTGGGCCGTTACCTTGACGAGTCTCTGGCTTGAGGACGAATTCCCCTACGGCATCCTGATCGTTAATATTCTGGGTTCATTTGCAATCGGCGTCGTTTTTGTTTTTCTGGTAGAGCGTGCAATATTACCCATCGCCTGGCGTTCAGCCGTTATGATTGGGTTTCTCGGCGCGTTTACGACTTTTTCTACCTTCTCCCTGCAAACCATCGGTTTGCTGGAAGCAGGACGATTCCTGTCGGCGTCGGTTTATATTATCAGCAGCGTTTTCATTTGTATTATGGCGGCCGCTCTCGGTATGTTCATCGCCCGCCTGGTCCCTTGACCGTCTGACCTTAATCGTGCAGGTAGAAACGAACGCCGCAAACATCAACCTGCTCGTCCGATACGTAGCATCCGCGTTCAGTTGCTGCCTTCAGGATGTAGTCCCTGTTACTGACAGCAAGATCGAGTCCACCCAGTCCCGGACCACGACCGTCCGCTGCCTCCACAAAACGCAAAGATGCATTATTTAGTTTTATGGACAGTTCGGACCCATCACGTTCGACAGGCAGGTCAGTCACGTTACTCCAGGTTTCAGCCAGGGTCACCGGGTCCGGAGCTTGCAGTTCGACGCCCAGGTAATCTTTGGTCACATCCAGTTTGACCTTGTCTTCCCAGCCTAAACCACCAGCAGGTTCCCAGTTCCCGTTGAAGTCATTGTAAATATCCCAGTCGATTTCCAGGAATGAGGCGATCATGTCGCGGGGATGCAACTGACAGATGTTCCATGTCTTGCGTTCCGACTCATTGGCGACGCGAATATCGTTATCGATTGCCCTCTGCCTGGCTGCCTGTTGGTTCTCCTTGTTGTCTGCCTGGCAGATCACCATGTAACCACCATCACCACCGCGCCGGTCCAGGTATCTGCCACCTGCAGTGCCATCCTGTACTGGCACCACCACCTCGAGGAAATTTCTACCGATGGGGAGCAGGGTGTTCTCCAGTCCAAATACCCCAACCCCCGGGTCGACGAAACATGTATTGATGCCAAATATACTGGTGAGATTGTCGATAGTTGAATCAAGTTCACGCGCGATGAGACAGATTTGCCGAAGTTGAATAGTCATGGGCTTTTCTCCTGTAGACTGCATTGTACATCGCCATGTCACTCTGAGCGCCTGTCTGTTACCATTTGCGCCGCGAAAATCTGAACAATGCTGACCAAATGCTTGATCCGAAACTTATAAGAAACGAACTGGAAGCGATAGCGACAAGATTGCGGATTAAGAAATTTGAACTTGATGTGTCTGCGATTCAGGAACTGGAATCCCGTCGCAAGGAAGTGCAGGTAAAAACAGAAGCCTTGCAAGCAGAGCGAAACACGCATTCAAAATCGATCGGACAAGCAAAGGCCAAGGGTGATGACATAGAACCTCTGCTGGCAGAAGTCGCGTCGCTGGGTAGCCTGTTGGATGAACAGAAATCAGAACTGGAAAAGATACAATCTGCGTTGAGTGAAATTGTCTGGGCGATACCTAATTTACCTGATGACTCGGTAGTCGAAGGTGATGCTGAAGACGACAATGTACTGCTGAGGAGTTGGGGAGATCCAACAGATTTCGCGTTTACACCAAAAGATCATGTGGACCTGACGGAAGAAAGTGGACATATGGACTTTAAGGCTTCAGCAAAAATAGCAGGCTCACGTTTCGTTACGCTCACTGGACCACTGGCGAAAATGCATCGAGCCCTGGTGCAATTTATGCTCGATGTTCATTCCAACGAACACGGCTATGAGGAGATACATGTACCCTATATCGTGAACAGGAATTCGCTCACCGGCACGGGCCAGCTACCTAAGTTCGAGGAAGATCTGTTTAAGCTGACCGACGAGCGGGAGCTCTATCTCATTCCGACTGCGGAAGTACCAGTTACCAATTTCGTGAGAGATGAAATTATTGCCGCTGAGCGCATGCCGTTAAAGTATGTCTGTTATAGCCCTTGTTTTCGAAGTGAAGCTGGCAGTTATGGAAAAGATACGAGAGGGATGATCAGGCAGCATCAGTTCGAAAAGGTAGAACTCGTGCAGATGGTGAAACCGGAAGATTCGTTGCAGACCCATGAAGACCTGACCCAGCACGCAGAAGTAATCCTGCAGAGACTTGGGTTACCTTACCGGGTAGTTAACCTGTGTGGTGGTGACCTGAGTTTCGCTGCTGCCAGGACTTATGATCTGGAGGTATGGCTACCCGGCCAGAATAAGTACCGGGAGATATCGTCCTGCAGTAACTTTCTTGATTTTCAGGCTCGCCGCATGCAGGCACGCTGGCGTAATCCTGATACCGGAAAACCTGAGTTATTGCATACGTTGAATGGCTCCGCATTAGCTATCGGTCGGACCCTGGTCGCGATCCTTGAAAATTACCAACAGGCCGATGGCAGTGTTGCCATCCCGCAGATATTGCAGTCTTATATGGGTGGTGCTACAACAATAGAGTTTTGACTTTTTAGTCGAAGTTACCGTCCTCTCTCGCAATTTCGCTTCGTGAAAATGCTGCCGGGCGAGAGCGTTTTGGCCCTTTACCGCGTTTGGCTTCAGCCAAGCCACCGCTAGGTCAAAGCCGCCTCATTAATCACAATTAGCGGGCTTCGGTAGACCAGCTATTTTACTGACGAGCTTCGTCGGCTTACCCGAAAACAGTTGCATCAGGTGTATGCTGCTTCCTTTTGTGTCGCCTAGTTGTTCTCTCGTTGCTTTAACAAGTACCCTGGTAACCGGTGAGATCTGGTGCTGCTGATAGTAGTCTCGAACCAGGTTGATGATTTCCCAGTGATCGTCGGTCAAATCAATTCCTTCATTGCTGGCGAGGATTTGTGCGACCTCATTGTTCCAATCAGCCAATTCCCTCAGGAATCCCTCTTTATCCAAATTCAAGCCCATAGCATTAAAACCAGTTACTGATGGAATCTGCATCACAACATAGCTGGACAAATGCTTCGTAATTTACCCGGTGGATCTCAGGATCTATGCGGTCAGATAGTCCACGTGCCTCCATGTCAGCCTGCAGCACGTGGATATTGTTGTTTGCCAGGTTCAACACGCCGCCAAGCAGGCAGTAGATGCCGTCTTCCAGAAAGAGGACCTGATCATTCTCCAACACAAATGCGCTTGAAACCTGAAACGCGCTAAGACTATTAAACGTATGCAGGATCATCAGAAGTTCAGGATAACGTCGTTGGAAGAAAACAGCGCTGCAACATCTTTATCTGCCAGGGCTGTTACTTCGATCACAAGATCTGATTCGCTAATGCCATGATTCTGCAGATGAGTTTTGCTGCAAAATACCTTATCAACACCATAGTCGAACAAGGCACTGAAAGTCTGTGAAAAATTCTTCTGGCCTGTCTGTTTGGTGTCCTGGTTTTTGAGCAATTGCAGGATGCCTTCCCCGAGGAAAAGGGCACTGCAGTCTGCGAAAGCAGAACCCATAAGCAAGGCATCCAATCCTTCCTGTGCCTTGACGCTGCCGTGAGGTGAACTGGTATGAACGAAGAGCAGGGTTTTCACATCAAGCGCCAAACGTTACCAGGCGATCTGCATTGAGCCCGGCATCAATAAGTTGTCCTAGTCCTGAAATGGTAAAAGCCTTGTCCAGGTTGGCATTTGATTTTTCATAACGATCCGCTTCGGTCCTGTCCAGCATACCTCTCCGGAGTGCCGACGCGATGCAGATGATAAGCTCTATCTGGTTGTCTGCGGCGAGGCTGGACCACATTTGTCGTATGTCGGGTTCATCCTGGGGTGGGGCAATGGCTTCGTTTCCGTTGTAAACACCATCGTGGTAGAAAAACACACGATAAATTTCGTGTCCTTGATCGAGGACAGCTTTTGCAAAGTAAAACGCCGACAAGGGCGCCTGATGGGAGTAGGGGGCGCCGTAAACGGCGATAGCAAATTTCATATGTTCAGAAAAAGAAAAACCCTGGTGCGAACATCACACCAGGGCCGATATTGAATGAAAATTTAGTCGTCGCCAAAGAAGCCAATCAAATGCATCAGGTGAGTGAACATAAGGTATATGTCCAGATACAGAGCAATAGTCGCCAACAGATAGTTGGTCTCTCCACCGTGCAATATGCGGCTTGTGTCAAATAGGATTAATCCTGTCATCAGGAACACAATGGCAGCGGATAAGGCGAGATGAAATCCTGAGACATAGAATCCGAACATGCTGCCAAACATCAAAAGTAATATTGAACCGAACACGACCCAAAGGCCTGTCATGAGGAAGCCAGCCATGTAAGAAAAATCTTTTTGGGAGACCAGAACGTAGCCGGACAGCGAAAGAAAAACGATTCCTGTCAAACCGGCGGCGCTCATCACTGTTTGTGTACCTGCCGCAGTCTGTAGGTAAAAGTTGACGAGAGGTCCCAGGGCAAAACCCATAAAGCCAGTGAAGGCAAATACCATCGCTATGCCCCAGACACTGTTCTTTAATTTGTGGACACCGAACAACAATCCAAACATCACCAGAAGCGACATCAAACCCATGTATGGAGCTTCAATAGCGATTGCCACACCAGCCATCATGGAACTGAACAACAGGGTCAGAGATAGCAACATATAGGTGTTGCGTAGTACCTTGTGGTAGGAAATGACCGCCTGTCGTTGGTCTGTTACAAATTGTGCATCTGCCATTGGGTGTCTTCCTGTATTAGAGCTTTCTGCATAAAGCTTGCTTATAAAGATCATGCAGTTGGCGAGTAGTGCCGTTAGTAAGTTAAAAGTTTACGGCTTGCAATATTAAAATCAAGCCTTGATTCCTGTAGTCCCAATAAAAACAAGGACATAGTGGGAAAACTTCATACTTTGGACCTGATTGGCTTCGATTAATTCAGTTCTGCCACGGGATAATAAATGAGGGTAATAGAAAATTATTCAAGGGCTTTCCGTCACGCTGGAATTGACGCAAAATTAAAGTCGGAGAGATGACTATGACCAAATTGATTTCGATAGCATTAATATGGTGCCTGGCAAACCTATCCCTGGCCTCTGACCTTCGGGTCAGGGCCGCGGAGATAGTTGGCTACGGGATCTTTGATACATCCAGTACTACATCAGGGAGCGGTTTCACGAAATCTTCTATCGCTAAAGATAATGTGAAGGGGGTTCGATTTGTCGAATATACGACCGATATTCCCGCTAAACATGGCCTTAACTTCGGCATACAGTATGTCATCAACAGCAGGCCACAGGGAAAGCCTATCAGGGTTACATCTGTCGTTAAATTTCCGGAGGGAGGGCTGCAACGTCCCAAGGGACGCCTGTACACAGAATCCCGTGATACTCACGAGGTTCTTATAGGCAGAAAGGCACTTCACGGGTATGGATTTGATGAAGAATGGGAATTGATTCCTGGAACCTGGATATTTGAACTGTGGTATCGCGATGTGCGACTGATTAAAAAAACATTCAACGTATATATGCCGGATGTCAACGATGCAGACGATGCAGTCGCATCAGAATAATAGCCTTAACATTGCTAAATCAATCGAGTATATTGCGCGCGTTGGAAGGGTAGGAAAGTGGTTTACTCCAGCAGTCTTGAAAACTGCCGTGTCGAAAGGCACCGTGGGTTCGAATCCCACCCCTTCCGCCACCACAACCCTCCAGGAGCCTTCATAACACTTCATATACTGTATGATTTCAATAAGTTAAGTAACATTCCTCAAAATTAAGTCACTCATAAAACCCCATGAATAATTGTAACAACTCGGGTTTTATGTAACAATT
>JAPUGI010000050.1 GCA_027292925.1 Gammaproteobacteria bacterium | reverse complement strand
AGCTAAGGCAAGAAATCAGGAAATGGGTGTCATTCTCAGAAACGCACCCTGAGAGACCAGGAAGCAATTGAAGCCCGTGCTGTTAAGATTACTTTCGTTAATGGCGTGCAGAGAAGTTTCGCCTTCGAACCCAAATTCGCCGAATTATTTGGCGTTACCGAATTTGAAAAAATACTTCAGTCTGGTTCTCGTATCGCGGGCGACACAAGGCAGACATCTTCTCTCCATCCAACAAACGAGCAACGAGCTTAAGGCGTTCATCCATAGGCCTACACTCTCTCCATGGCATCTGGGTTCTCCCAAATGCCTAGATGTGTAAACCATGTGTCCGGTAAAGTCTGTAAACTACGTGTCAGGTACTACACAAAAATATCAAAACCTGGGTTACCAGAATGCGACAAGGTACCATTCAATTTTTAGCCAATTTGCTATTTGTGATCGTACCGGTGATTTTCAACCAACAGATTCTTGCAAAGGAAATTTTATCCGAAGTCCAGCATCCCATAAGGAGTGAGACCGAAATAGAAGAAGGCAGAGATCCTAACGGGCAAGTTTACGGTAATTCAACGAAACAGTTGAACACGTTCACAGTGATGACCTACAACATCCAACAGCTTGGTTATGCAAATTGGATAGCGAATCATTTTGAGAAAGAACGTCTAATGTTGATTCCTGAAACTATCCTGGCATTGGACGAGAAACCCGACATTCTTATCTTGCAAGAAGTCTTCACAGAATATTCTTTTAACTTTCTTGTAAAAAAATTATCAGATGAATTCCCCTACCACACCGCGGTCGTTGCTCAAGACTGCAACCAAACAGTGTGGACAAGTGTGCAGGGCGACTGTCGAGTAAATTCGTATAAAGGAAACGGCGGCGTGTCTATTTTCAGTCGATGGCCGATTACCGCAAAACACGCCTATGTTTATCGGTCCGGTCGAATTAGTTCTACATTTGACTTCTTGGCTCAGAAAGGGGCTGTCTATGCCAGTATCTCAATTGCTGAACAACGGGTTCATGTGCTGGACACGCATCTGCAAGCGGATAGTGGAAGTCATGATATTAGGATGCGGCAACTGGAAGAAATGCGTCTATGGTTCGACAGTTTCAGTGTACCTAAATCTGAAGCTGTGATTTTGGGTGGTGACTTTAATGTGAGTTCCAACGATGTGAATAAGTTAGCGGAGCTGTTCAGCGTAACCAAATCAAGATTTGAACTTTCCAGTCAAAAATTTGGCTCTATCTCACCTGGCACTAATCAGTATTTAAATCTGATTTCTTCCAGAATTTCTGAGAAAACATTAGATTTTGTTCTCTATCGAACAGATCACCTATTACCGATTAATCGTCCGATGCTAAAAGTGTTGGATCTTAAATCCGACAAGTCATGGACAGGAACTCGATTGTTCAGTAACGATGTAGAAATGAAAGATCTTTCCGATCATTATCCGACTTTTGTGGTATTTCAGTTTTAAATTCAGTCAACATGCAGGTTGAGTATGGCTGAATGGAAGATGGCAACCAGGTTTCCTGCAAAAATGATCGGAGATTGGTTCGCCCAAGACTGCAACCGCCGCCATCCAGTCTTAGGTCCGTTCCGGTGACATAAGTAACACTTCATCCGAAACGTCGGACCGCCGGAGACATGGGTAACGCTTTTGTTTTGAAAGGGTTTTCTATTAGTTCAACACTTCAGAGTTCGAACATGGGTCCACTAGAGGCGAACGGGCTCATCCACTTGTTCATCGTGGCCGTCAATGTCATAGGACATGACGACAAGGTCCCTGGAGGTGCCGCGAGAGTCCTCAACATAATCGGCGAGGATTGCTTTACTTTCTGTGGGAAGTTATCAGTGATTTGTTTGGCATTCATGCTATCTCCTTTTCTGAAACGGTTTCATTGTGCCGCCTGGCGCTGATCAACAGTTCATCAAAGGTGTTTGTAACCTCGTCTGTAAACATTTCCAGGTCCGGTAACAATCTTGGATCGGCCGTCAAGTTAAAAAACATTTTCTGGTTGTAGCTGCCGACAGCAACCCCCAGACCCATATTGCCGGTAAGCATCATGAGACCGAGCGTAGCGATAATTTCCTTCCCGGCGATATACTGAGGCACCTGGACGCCTGGTACATTTGTGAGTACAAAGTTGACACCAAATCCAGGTGGCCGGGCTCCAAAGGGTGGTAATACCGGTGGTGGGTTATTCGCGGCGAAGCGGGTAGGGTCGAAGGGTGTACCCACTAGTAATAACGGTGCCATCAGTATCGGTGCTATTGAAACCGACGATTCCTGCATGTAGGTCATCGCTTGTGCTTCCTGGCCTTCCTTGATGCGGCTGGTTTCCTTGACGACAGCGGCCAGACGTTCCGTCACTTCCATACTTGATGCGGGTAACATTGGAAAAATGGCGGACACCTGGTTACCAAGGTTCCCACCCTCACTCTCGGTCCTGACGTTAACGGGGCACATTACCCGAAAGTTTCGTCCTTCGTTCTGTTCGTTGTGTTTATCCAGATAGCGGGCCGCGCCTTCTGACACCGCGGCGAGCGCGATATCATTGATCGTGCCACCAAACGCACGGCGGATCTCACGAAACTCGGACATCGGATGTTCGGACCAGGTCAGTTTTCGGTCCGGGCCGACCGTTGAAGCATTCCAGGGCGCAGTTATCGACGGGTTGGTTACGAACCTGCTCATGGTCTCGAAGCCACGGCGCAGGTGAGTTTGGGCTTCGCTTGTAGACAATGATGCCAGGGGATTAATATTCAAAGCTGCCTGGACATTGTCCTGGAGCGCCTCCGTCATTAGTTCAACCGGCGATGGCAAGGGTGGAGCCGCTGACCTTTCGGCCGGAGGTTCCGGTGGCAGTGCATCGGCGGAGTAGTCAAACAGGACCGTTGCCATCTGCACAGTGGAGGCACCGTCTACCATCGCGTGGTGCATCTGCTGCAGGACCAGGGTTCGGTCCTTAACACCCGTTACCACAAAGTACTTCCAGAGCGGCAGGTTCCTGTCCATCACGCCCTGATTCAGTTTCGCCAATGCAGCAATCCCGTCAGTCATTGAACTGCCGGGCGGCAGCTCGTGATGGACAAAATGATTCTTAAGGTCGAAATCAGGGTCCTCGACCCACTTGGGATGGGCAAGGTTCATTGGTACAAACACAAGGCGTTGTCTCAGCCTGGGTACAAGGTGAATCCGTGCTGCATAAAATTCACAAACCTCCTCAAACGACAGCTCGCCGTCGATGACCATAATGCCCGCCGTTTGCATCGGGCCGCTCGCCGTTTCGGTATAAAGGAATGATGCATCTTGTTCGCTGAGCCGCATATCAAATCTCCATGCCTGGCTTTGTTCATCGTACCTAATAATGACTCAATTAGGTCCGCTTTTAAAATTTTTTGCCTCCTAAATTTCCAAGGGTGGGGATAGCAGATTGTGGGGACAGGAATAGTATGAGCAATGTAGAAGCAAGCCGTTTAATGTGTCTAAACGCCCGCTTTGGATTCAAAATTCCCCTGAATTTTCCCGTGTTAAACACGGAAAACTCTCTCTTCTGAGCGCAGTATTGAACATCTTCACGGATGGTTATGGTTCCTGATGATCTGAATAAAGAAGCGTCGTCCCGGCCCAGTTGTAAGCAGATATTCAATTACGGGTTTTGAAATTTTCATTCACTACGTCGGCTTATGCCGGATAGGATTGATTGGTTATACTTTGCATTTAACCTGTAAGAAACACTCAGACGATGTATTTTTCTCATTACAATATAAACATGCTGTTCCTACAGTTGGGTTTACCTGCAACGGACAGTGACGTCAACAGTTTCTTCTCTCGCCATAAGCTGGATCGTGAAACTCGCTTGGTCAATGCGGAATTCTGGACGGAGGCACAGGCAGCTTTTCTCAACGAAGCGTTGGAAGAAGACGCAGACTGGACTCAGATTGTGGATCAACTCGACGCCCGACTTCGTCACTGAACACGAT
>JAPUGI010000005.1 GCA_027292925.1 Gammaproteobacteria bacterium | reverse complement strand
TATGGATGAACTTGAATCACCGACCCCGGCGTTATGAGTGCAAATTCCTCTTATAAATTGATTACTTTTGTTAAACGAGTTAACACAATCTGAATATAATTTTTTGGATCCCTACCTTGGCAAGGATGATGACGGCTCCCTTTACTTTACCGTCTCCCCCCGACTTCTAATAGAAGAACGCCAGAATCGTTTGCCGTTACCGTGCAATCAGGTGGTACTACGGTTGTTGAGTCAGTTTGCAGAATGATGGCAGGGCCTGCAATCCTCGAATTCAACGGCAGGTCATCACGTCTATAGAAACTTGTTTCATACTGATCCAGATGTTCATTGAGTCGAAACTGGGTAATGTCTCGTTTTACGAAAGCTTTGTCTAGTGACCCATTCGCAGCCACTGCAGGTGCACCGATCTTTGGAATGGAACCGATCCCCGTTACCCTGATATTGACAAACTCCACCGGACTGTCAGGGAAGCTGTGACCGTATTCACTATGATGAAGTTGATGGAACGCATCCAGTGTTTGCCTGATATTTTCCTCGTTAATCTCACCATCAGGCATTGGTACACGCAATTCGTATCCCTGACCCACGTAATGAACATCAGTGTAGCGATGGTAACGCGCAATATCTGGGTCGATGCCATCAGTTTCGAATTGCTTGCGTAGTTGCGCTTCCATATCGGCAAACCCGTGGTTTAAGCGTTCAAAATCTATCGCTGTTGACAATAGAAATGCCGTCTGAATGGCGTCATATTTCAAATCTGTAGTCAACAGACCCATGGCGGAATTAATCCCTGGGTACGGGGGCACGATGACCTCGGGAATCTCCAGCATACGGGCAACTTCAGCACCATGCAATGGACCAGCCCCGCCGGAGGCAACAAGTGCATAATCGCGTGGATCGATTCCTTTCTGAACGGTGCGGGCGCGAATGGCATTCGCCATATTGGCGTTGAGCAACGTAATGATTCCCTCGGCCGTATCAAGCAGCGGTAACCCGAGTTGATCCGCCATGTATTGTACCGCATGTGTCGCCGCTTCGGCATCAAGCGCCATAGCGCCACCTAGAAAGTTGTCCTTGTCGAGTCTGCCCAGCACCAGATTTGCATCAGTGACCGTTGCTTCTGTGCCACCATAACCGTATGCGGCCGGCCCGGGCACAGCCCCTGCACTTTGTGGACCAACCTTGAATGCCCCACCCTCATCAAGGTATGCAATGGAACCGCCGCCGGCGCCAATCGTATGCAGGTCAATCATCGGCACCATGATTGGATAGCCGCCGACAAAAGTATCACGTGCAGAAGCTTCCGAGAATGTTCCGTTAGTAACAACGCCAATGTCTGCACTGGTGCCACCAATATCGAATGTAATGACGTTTTTCCGCTTTGCCAGTTGTCCAACCCAGGCTCCACCCATCACACCGGCAGCCAATCCGGACATCAGGGTTAATACGGGAAGATGCGAAATCGTTTTTGGAGTCGTAACGCCCCCGTTTGAACACATAATATGCAACTCTGCCTTGATTCCCTCTGCACGCAGGCTCTGATCGAGATGATCAATGTATTCACGCACCAGTGGTCCGATAAATGCATTCATGGCGGCCGTTGTGAAGCGTTCAAATTCACGAAACTGGGGCGAGATTTCACTTGAGGTGGTCACAAAGACACCTGGGAACTCTTCCTGAACGATGGCTTTGGCGCGCTGTTCATGTGTCGGGTTGAGATAAGAGAAAAGAAAACAAATAACAATCGATGCAACACCTGCCTCGCGTAGTTCACGGGTGGCCTGCCTGACTTCGTCCTCGTTCAGTGGCACGAGCACATCACCTTTAGGAGGAGTCAGTCGTTCACTCACAGTCTTGCGAAAGCGTCGCCTGATTAATGGTCTTGCCTGCCAGGGGATATCCTGCATGATCGAGTAGTGTTGCGGCCTTTGGTGACGCCCGATATGCAGTATATCGCGAAAACCAGCCGTTGTTATCATGCCTGCCTGTGCACCCTGGTACTGCAATACCGCGTTTGTGGCTACCGTTGTACCGTGAAAGACATGAGCGATGTCCGCATGCGACACTGCGTTGTGCGTGCATATTTCAGCAATGCCCTGCATCACCGCTGTGGATGGATCATCAGGGGTACTTGCGATCTTGTGAATCGCAATATCATTCGTCGTTGTGTCGCTTAGAACAATATCGGTAAATGTGCCGCCAACATCTACACCAATCACTTTCATAGTTGTTCGTTACCCCTGAGGGAATAATAATTCATAATCAGTGTCATACAGATCTAATTGACAGCTTCGCAGCCAGTACCATTTTGTTGCTAATTCAAACTGATAAGCTAGGATTTTGCCCGGAATAGTTGTGCGTTATCTTAAATGAAAGTGAATTCATCTTCAACTTATGTTCAGGATCAACTATAGTAATCACTGTCCATAATAAAAAGCCCTTATACTGACACCGGTAAATAAATGACTGAAACAAGATGAGCATCACCACACTTCCAAACAAGCTGCAAACAAGTACAACGCGGGTAGATCCTGTGACGGCCAGTATTATCTACGGAGCCCTCGAAAACATTGCGATCGAAATGGGTTACAAACTCATGCGCATGTCATATTCCAGCATTATTCGCGAATCTGAAGATTTTGGGGCGGCACTATGCGATGCGGAAGGTCGACAACTCTGTGAGTGCAAGAAGAGTACGCCACTACAATCAGGCCCAATTCCGGGTTATGTCCAGGGGATCATGAAACAGCTACAGGCCCGTGGCGATGTGCTTCGGGCAGGTGACGTGATTATCCACAATGATGCGTATAACGGCGCTTCCCACAGTCCGGATATCGGTTTTTGTGTGCCAGTGTTTTATGCTGGGGAGCTGATCGGTTTTTCGATGACAACGGCGCATCACCTCGATATTGGTTCATGCGAGCCGGGTAGTGTGGGCATTTCCAATTGTGCTGATGCGTACGCGGAAGGAATTCAGTTCAAGGCCATAAAGGTGGTAGACCAGGGTGTCAATAACGCTGCGGTATGGCAGTTAATTCGGGATAATATTCGAGTCCCTGATCTGGTAGTTGGTGACATGGAAGCCCAGATTGCCGCCTGTCATGTCGGTGCCGACAGATTTATTGCTCTCATTGAAAGATTCGGACTGGATCTTCTACGTAACGCAGCGGAAGACTTGTTCGATTATTCAGAAAGATTGATGCGATCTCAGATTGAGAAAATTCCGGATGGAACCTATTCAGCATCAGGTGTAGTAGACGGATATCTGGATAATTCGGATCCCGACTTGAAATTACTTCCCATAAAAGTCACGGTGACCGTTCGAGGGTCTGAACTGACTGTTGATCTGAGTGGTACGGCCGATCAGGTAAATGGTCATGCCATTAATATGCCGTTCATCGGCACGGTTGATGTGTCCATCTGGTTAACCCTGCGCTCAATCCTGCTTGACACAGATGTATATGGCGATATTCCGCAGAACGCTGGATTATACCGTCCGATACATATCACCGCCCCCAGGGGTTGCCTGGCAAATCCGATTTTTCCTGTGCCTACCATGGCTCGTGTTTCACCTGGAAACGTCCTGGCGGATACACTTATGCGCGCACTTGCACCGGTTCTACCGAGACAGGTCTGTGCAGGTATTGCCAACCTCAAAGCCCTTGGTTTCTCAGGCCTGCGCGAAGGGCAGCACTGGGTACATATTGAAATATTTGAAGGGAGCTATGGTGGACGCTTTGGCAAGGACGGCATGGATTCAGTGGATACTCTTTATGCCAATACCCGCAATAATCCAATCGAGGATATCGAAACCCATGCCCCGTTACGCGTTAATCGGTACGAATTGCGAGACAACGCCTGTGTCGCAGGTAAGTGGCGTGGTGGGCTCGGAATGGTCAAGGAAGTCGAATTCCTGGTGAATGGCTCGGTAAGTGCCGAAGGTGATGGTCATTCACATCAGGGCTGGGGGTTTGATGGTGGAAACGATGGCGTATCTTCAGCACTGATTTTGAAACGCAAGAACGGCGAAGAAGTCAATTTGCCATCTATGTTACAAACACGACCTGCATTAGCAGGGGACCGATATATTGCCATTGGTGGAGCAGGTGGTGGCTACGGAAATCCGTATGAACGCGATCCAAAATTTGTTCTAGACGATTATCTGGACGGCTATATCAGTCGTAGCGAAGCGCGTGATGATTACGGTGTGCTTATAACGGAGAAGGATGCGTTGGATCTTGAGCAGACAAAGTGTATACGGGATACAGCGCATTAAGGCGTTATTCGAAATTCGCAGAAAAGGTATCCTGCAACCGTGTTAAATTACAAAGTTGAATTCGATACGCTGGATTGGGTCAATGCAGGCACGGGCATTAGACATAAGATTTATAAAAATAATAATGTCCAACTACGTCTAATAGAATTTTCTGAAGGACTGGAACACCCTGATTGGTGCCTGGTCGGTCACACGGCCTATATTCTGGAGGGTCGCCTGGAAATCTGCTTTGAATCCTTCAGTGAAGTATATGAACCCGGAAGTGCTTTGCTTATTCCGGAAGGAGAAAGTCACAAGCATATACCAAGGCCACTTTCACCTCTGGTAAGACTGTTCAGTGTGGAAAAATCTTGACAACATCGTAATGTACAAGAACCTGGTTCATTTGTTATTAAAGAAATGACGGACGTACCACAGATCATTGCCGAACCGATGCACACCGACACCTTTGCCGAATTCGGACAGGTATTACAGAGTCCACCAGAAGCCGGCCGTCACTTCTTTAATGATTTGCTGGAAAACACCCGGGCAAACGCACGAGTCGATCTCTCCATTGCAACCATAAATCCCGTTGACAAGTTGCCGCTGCACGCGACAGTGATGGAACGGCATCCATTTTCAAGCCAAACGTTTTTACCTTTAAAGGTCTCCAGATATCTTGTGGTCGTAGCACCAGATAGTCCCAATGGAGGCCCGGATCTGGCCAGGGTCAGGGCGTTTGTGGCCAACGGTAACCAGGGTATCACTTATCGGCGCGGTATCTGGCACCACGGCATGACCGTCCTCGATGAAACCACAGAGATGGCCGTTTTGATGTGGTGTGATGGTAGCAGCGGTGACGAAGAGTTTCTCGATATCGATACGCCATTTGAAGTTGTGCTGCCCACTGCTGCTGCAGAGCAGAATCACAGGGTGAATTCATAATGGTTTCCCCGTCAGCAAGAGATCTGATTGGATATGGTGCAAACCCGCCAGATCCGGCCTGGCCGAACGGTGCACGGCTTGCCCTTAATTTTGTAATTAATTACGAAGAAGGATCAGAATATTCGATAGCTGACAACGATGGTCGCTCTGATAGCGCTCTGACGGAAGTCGGTGGTTACGATCCCGGTGTCAAAGGACGTGACCTGGCTGCAGAATCCATGTTCGAATACGGATCCCGTGTCGGATTCTGGCGGATATTGCGGGTATTTCAGGAACGGAATCTGCCGTTAACCGTGTTTGGTTGTGCCCTTGCGCTTGAACGCCATCCTCCCGCTGCTGCAGCAATAAAACAGGCAAACTATGATGTCTGTTGCCATGGCTGGCGTTGGGAAAATCATTACGATCTTGATATCGGAGAAGAACGTGAACATATTCGCCGTGCAATTACATCGTTGGAAAAAACTGTCGGTGAACGGCCGTACGGCTGGTACTGCCGCTACGGCCCGAGCGTAAACACAAGACAACTACTCATTGAAGAAGGAAATTTTCTTTATGACTCCGACGCGTATAACGATGATTTGCCATACTGGGTACAGATCGACGAACGTCGGCATCTGGTGGTTCCCTATACCCTGAGTAATAACGACGCTAAATTTGCACTTGGCTCTTTCTCTACTTCGCGCGAATTCGCCGATTACCTCCAGGACTGTTTTGATGTCTTGTATCGTGAGGGCAAGACACATCCCAAAATGATGTCGGTAGGTCTTCACCTTCGTGTAATCGGCCACCCCGCCCGTATTCCCGGCCTCGAACGCTTTCTCGATTATGTGATGAATCATACCGACGTCTGGGTCTGTCGGCGACTGGATATCGCAAAACACTGGATCGCAACCCATCCCTGTAATAAAGATTGATTTCGTGTCAGCCTCAGGACACGGCGTTGACGCCTGCAGAACACAGCCATAAATACCCACAATGGATATCGGTAACGGTAATTCAAGACTCGAAAGCCTGAGGCCAGTCAGCCATGGTGATCGGGTGTTTAACCTGGTTTCCTACACCCTGATGCTGTGGGCATCGCTCATCGTTATCCAGGGGTTTGTTCTGGGTCAGGCGCTGCTACCACCGCAGGGAAACCTTTCCCTGGTCCAGGGCACCGTGGTCGTACTCTTGTCAGCGTTGATCATGGCGCTGTTCATGAGTCTGAATGGCGCTGCCGGTTTGCAGCACGGCATTCCTTTTTGCATTCAGGTTCGGGCCGCGTTCGGCATTCGTGGTGCGCGATTCCCTGAGTTTATCCGTCTGGTACCTGCAATTATCTGGTATGGATTCGGTACCTGGATAGCAGCCCTGGCCATGGATGCCATTATCCAGACCCTGACCGGATTTACCGTCCCCGGCATCAAGATCATCTACTTCATTGCTTTTCTGATAATACAAACGTGGTTTGCCTGTCGCGGTATCAGGACCATGAAATGGTTAACCGTCACAGCTTCAGTGGCACTGGTGTTAATTATCGGACAGATGCTGTTCTCGACACTACAGCGCGAGCAGTTTGAAATCACCGAGACTTGGCGTATCAGCGGTGACTGGGGGTGGTCATTTTGGACCGGCGTAAACGCCACCGTCGGAATACTTGTCGCGGTAATGGTAAGTGCAAGTGATTTGACACGTTATCTAGAAAATAAGCGAAGCAGTATGTGGCTTGGCCATTTTTTCGGGCTTGTACCGCCATTGACATTAATGATGTTCCTCGGATTTGTGTCGGCAGTAACGACAGGCCAATGGGATCCGATACAGGCATTAATGCAACTGTCACCAAGCCCGCTGATTATGATACTGATGCTGGTTTTCATCCTGGTAGCACAATTCAGCACAAATCTTACCGTTAACATTTTACCCCCGGCATTAATTTTCGAGGAATTGTTTGGCATCAACTGGCAAAAAGGAGTCATTCTTACCGGTATTCTCGCTAGCTTCACATTCCCCTGGGTATTGCTTGAAAGTGGTACAAATTTTGTCGCGTTCATTAATTACTATACGGCATTTTTCGGACCACTACTTGGCTGTATGCTTGCGCAACGGTGGTTGGAAAATGATCAATTACAGATCGATGATCTATACGATGAGAGCCCTGCTAGCAAATACTGGTATGTCGCGGGGTTAAATCCGGCAGCCATAGTGAGTACCCTGGTGGTTGCCGTGGTCATCATGCTCTGGTGGTTACAGATTTCCTGGTTGGTAGGCCTGCCTCTTGGGATCTTGAGTTATATCATTCTTGTTCGCGTATTCAATTACTTCTCGAAGCAACTCAATCCCGAGCATGGAGATATCTGAATGTTGTTAGCTATTGATGTAAAAAGAACTATCGCCGATTTGAAGACGCTCGCTGCATTCGGCAAATTTGAATCCGGGGTAAACAGACGCGCACTGACGATCGAGGATATCGCTGCACGCGCCTGGTTAATGGGACGTATGCAGGCAGCCAATCTTGAGGCATCGATTGATGGTATTGGCAATGTAATAGGCGTAACACCGGGTTGCCAACGTTACATCATTATTGCATCTCATTCCGATACCGTTCCGAAGGGTGGTTGGCTCGATGGAGCCATGGGTGTTATCTTTGGTCTGGAGATTGCGAGAGCGTTGGTGGAAACCGGCGAAAGCACTGATATTGGTATAAAGGTCATTTCCTTTAATGATGAAGAAGGCCGGTTTGCCGGTTTGCTTGGCAGTTCCGTATTTTGTGGACTGAAAACGCTGGATCAGGTTGCTGAATTAAGCACTGAAGACGGGATTACATTGAACGATGCCTTACAGAAAGCCGGCTATGCGGGCCAGACAATTGTCACTTTTGATCCAGTCCAGGATATCGCCTACCTGGAAGCACATATCGAACAAGGACCTGTACTTGAAAGCAATAACAGGAAAATCGGCATCGTAACAGAAATAATCGGTGCTGAACGGGCGCGAGTATTATTCTTCGGTCAGTCAGATCACGCAGGCACTACACCAATGGTAATGCGTAAGGACGCTGCAGCTGCCTTGTATGAATTTGCAGTGCGTTTTGCAGAATTTTGTCGTGAGTACGGCAGTGATTCTACTGTTTGGAATCTCGGCTATGCGCGGTTGGAACCGGGGGCCTATAACGTTGTTGCCCGGGAATCGGAACTGTACATCGAATACCGTGACACCTCGACGGAAATACTGGGGCGAATTCGTAAAGCCATACCCGAACTGGCGGCTGAGATCGGGACAAAGTTTAACGTCAGCCATCAATTTTTCCCTGGTATTTGTATTTCACCGGAGGTAATGGACTTAAAACTCTTAGAGCGGATTGAAGCTGCAGCCGGACGTTGCGATGCCTCATGTATGCGTATGCCAAGCGGTGGTGGGCATGATGCTATGTTATTTGCTAGGAAGGTACCGACGGCTATGATGTTTGTGCCCAGCATTGGCGGGCGAAGTCATGATGTTGCAGAAGATACACATGAAGCAGATATAAACCTTGGTCTAAATGTGTTGGGCGAGATTGTTTCAGATATTATTGACAACGGCCTGTCAGTATCAAACAAGTAACTTCATTCTAATATCAGGCTTGCCAAAAAAAACGTGAATATTCATCCCAAAGCGCTGGATGCAATAGAAAACTTCGAGCTCCCTGAAAAACTGGGCTTTGGGCAAACCCTTGCACCGGTTATGTACCGGGTCGACTACGCAAACGGCCGTTGGGGTGAAGGCCTATTGCTGCCCTATGGAGAACTATCTATTGATCCCGCTTCAAAGGTTTTGAATTATGCGCAGGTAATCTTCGAGGGGCTGAAAGCCTATAGAGTAGAACATGTGCAAACAAAATTGTTCAGACCGCAAATGAATGCCGGCAGGCTCAACCGCTCTGCGGCACGGATGTTGATGCCGGACTTGCCGGAGTCGCTCTTTATTGAAGGTCTTGCTGCCGTATCAGCCTATGCTGATCCACTGATTCCACGGCTTTCAGGTCAGTCGCTTTACTTGCGCCCATTGATGTTTGGTACTCAACCAGCCCTTGGTTTGGGGACATCTGACCGTTTTACATTCCTCGTTATCGCGAGCCCGTCAGAAGCCGTGATAGCCGGTACGTTGCGGGTGGTGGTGGAGCGGGAGGGGACACGCGCTGCAAGAGGTGGCACCGGAGATGTCAAGGTCAGTGGAAATTATGGTGCATCTTTACACGCTACAATGACAGCAGTCGATAGCGGTTTCAACCAACCGTTATGGCTTGATGCGAGCGAACATAGATATATTGAAGAACTGTCAGTCATGAATTTTTTTGTGATGATAGATGGTGAATTACATACCCCTGAACTGAGCGGTACGATTCTCCCTGGCGTTACCAGGGATTCAGTAATTACCCTGGCAAGGGATATTGGTATCAGCGTTCACGAACGAAAACTCGAAATTAATCTACTGTTGGAGCTGATTCAATCACAACAATGTACCGAGGCCTTCGCCTGTGGTACGGCTGTGATCATTGCGCCTATCAGTGCGATTGGTGAAAAGGATGGTACCATTTATGAATTGGTTGAGGAGTCCGGTCCCATTACACAAAAGTTACGACAGAAACTACTCGATATTCAAGAAGGTCGAGTGCCGGACAGATTTAACTGGTTATTATCGATTCCACAGCAATATCATCCACAAACCGATTCAGCAAACGTATGATGCGTTCAAATACCAAGACATCAGTACAGCCGGTTGAGAATCTGAGTAACCGTGCACTGCGGACTCGTGAGAAACTCAAGATTGCAACGCGCGTCGCGCTTAATGAAATTGGGTTTCATCGCATGCGTGTTCAGGATATAACTGAAGGGGCCGGTGTTGCTGCAGGATTGTTTTATCGATATTTTTCTGATGTTCGCGAAATTGTTCGGGAGATCTGTGAGGATTTTATGGATGAGTTGAACGCTGTGACAAGAAACTTACCTGCGCTCGCCCATCCCTACGATCAGATTTTCGAGCGACACACGCTGGCCGTTGAAATGTTTTCCAATAACCCTGGCATCATTCGTTGCCTGTTCCAGCACGATGACGATTTTCCCGAGTTTGGTCAGGTCTGGAAGGCGGCAGCGCATGAATGGAATTTACAGGTAGCCGATATTCTCAAGTCACATGCTTCGATGCCGTCGGAGCAAGCGGAACATATGGCGTATGTTCTGGGCGCAATGACGGAAGGTGTTTTCTTTCAGTATCTGATCCGGCACACGAAAGATCTTTTCGATATGGGGCGGGAGCCGAAAGATATTGCAGAGATCATCGCGATTATGTGGTACCGGACAATCTTTTTGGAAGATCCACCGGCAGACAAATTGAATTTAACCAACCCACTCATTATTAATACTAAATAGAAACGATCAGCGCGGTGATCGGTGGATAAACGGAAAGTTTATTTGTCCGTACAAGCGATCAATGTTGCGTGATAACGACGCGAAATAAGTTGAAGATGACTTCAGTTTCATTTAACATGATTCAAGTACGTTTTCAACAATTCCAGGTTGTTTTATAAATACAACAACTCATACGGAGGATTGATCGATGCAATTGCAGACCACCTTTCCGCAAGTACAAATTCCTGACATGTTTCATTACCTGTGTGTTGGATTATGTCTCACATTATTTTTCGGGTTAGCAGAAGCTCAGGTACTTGAGGAAGTTGTCGTTACAGCACAGAAACGGGAAGAATTCGCGCAGAACGTCGCCAATCCGGTCACGGTGTTCTCAGGCCAAGACCTGCGTTCGCTCGGCATCAAGGAGCCGAGGGACCTGGCCATGCAGACACCGGGGCTGCTCACCAAGCTCGGTCCGAACGGTCTGCGAACTGTAAGCTTTTACCTGCGCGGTGTGGGGATCAACGATTTTTCCGGCACGGTCGACTCATCGGTCGGCGTCTACGTGGACGAGGTCTACAAGCCCACGCCGGATACCTTGAACTTCGCCATCATGGACGTGGAGCGCATCGAAGTGCTCAAGGGTCCGCAGGGAACGCTCTACGGGCGCAACAGCACCGGCGGCGCGATCAACATCATCTCGGCCCGGCCGACGGAAGAAGTTGAAGGCTATATCCGCGCCGGCTATCAGCGCTACGACACTGCCACGCTGGAGGGCGCGCTGAGCGGTCCGCTCTCGGACCAGCTTCTGGGTCGGGTGTCCTTCGCCGGACAGCTCAGCGACTCGGATTCGGGTTACGCTTTCAACCGCTTCACCGGCAATACGCTGGGCAACGACGATCGGGAGGCGGTGCGCGCGCAATTGCACTGGCTGCCTCGCGAAGACTTCGACATGCGGGTCATCTTCAACAACGGCCACCACGAGTCCGAGGAGCCGCTACTCGAGGGTGTCCAGGCGCTCGATCCCGTCACCGGGGCGGTCTGTGCCCCCGTGCTAGCGGGCAACCGCGCCGAAGGGCAGTGCGTGGGACTGAGGGGGCAATTCGATCCCGATAACAACCGCTTCGACACCGAGGCCGACACCGAGCCCATGGTCGAGATGGAGGATCACAACGTGGCCGGACACATCAACTGGCGCTTGCCACGATTCACCATCACCTCGATTACCGGCTACGAGCACTTCGAGAAGGAGCAGGCGCAGGATCTCGACTCCTCCACGATCGCGCTCGGCAACAACGAAA
>JAPUGI010000049.1 GCA_027292925.1 Gammaproteobacteria bacterium | reverse complement strand
GGTGTAGCAACCTTGCGTGCCCATGAATATCCGGTAGATGTAAAACCAACTGTCCTCGTGACAGTAACGGCAGCACCCGGACTGGAAAGGAAATCTGTAGTCCCCTACAAGATGGTGACTAAAACTGATTTTCGCTGGGGCAGGGGCGACATAAAAGTAGTCAGCCTGATTGCCAATAGCTTGTTAAAGAACGACGCGATCGATGAAGGATTTGATGATGCCATCCTGATTCGCGATGGACGGGTCACCGAGGCCACGTCATCCAATGTATTTATAGTGAAAGATGGTGTCATCGTCACCCCGCCGAAAAGCTGCTACCTGCTACATGGCATTACCCGGGATCAGGTGATTGAGCTGGCAACCTCGAAGCATCTACCGCTTGAAGAGCGTGACATAGAGGAAGATGAGTTATGCAGCGCAGATGAGATCTGGATCTCATCAACAGGGCATGAGGTCTGGCCGGTGGGGGAATTAAACGGTAAAACAGTGGGCAACGGAGAAGCAGGGGTTGTTTGGCAAACTATGGATTCACTGTTCCAGGAATCAAAAAAAACGCAATGTGGGGGTGAGTGAACAAAATGTTGCAGCGGAAAGATTTGTGGAGCCTGGAAGATTATTCCCGGGAACATGAGAATTTTCGGGCTGAAGTGTTAGCTCACAAAAACACTCACCGAGTGGTACTCGGTGAACCGTGATGCAGGAGCAAAAGGTCACCTTCTCCCATGACGTCATACCAGAGTTTTGCGCCGTTGACAGTCGCGTGCGGCTTTGGAATTAGCTTAAATGGAGTCAGAGGATGTATTGAAACATGGTGAGAATAGTAATCCCAATCATATGATCAGCGATAGAAGCCCCATTAACTTCCAGGATACACTGCCGGAAAGTGTCGAAGTCGCCATTATTGGCGCTGGTGTCATTGGCATTTCCACTGCCTGGTTCCTTGCCAAAGAAGGGTTAAGTGTTCTTGTTTGTGAAAAAGGTCGCGTGGCGGGTGAACAGTCGAGTCGAAATTGGGGCTGGGTGCGCCAGCAGGGTCGAGATGCTGCAGAATTACCAATCATGATGGACAGTATTGATACGTGGGAGACGATAGCCAAAGAAATCGGAGACGAGATCGGGTTTACCCGCCACGGTGTGATGTACCTTGCACGAAAAGAATCAGAACTGGCCGAGTTTGAAAAATGGTTGGAGATTGCAAAATTGCACCAGTTGGACTCTCGCTTGTTATCCGGCAATGAAGTCGACAACCTTATTACCGATAAGCCGGATCAATGGGAAGGAGCAATGTATACACCCAGCGACGGCCGGGCGGAGCCGTTCACGGCAGTTCCGGCAATGGCGCGAAATCTACAGGGTAAAGGTGTACTAATCAGGGAAAATTGTGCCGTGCGCGCACTGGATATTGAGGGTGGGAGAGTTGCCGGTATTGTTACCGAACACGGGCTGGTAAAAGCACAAACTGTACTATGTGCCGGTGGCGCCTGGTCAACCGTGTTTATGGGCAACCACGATATAAAATTACCGCAGCTTACCGTGCGCGCAACGGTCGCAAGAACGGAACCTTCCACTGATTTCTATTCCGGCAACGCTGTTGGTGGTGGAATCGCTTTTCGACGACGTCAGGATGGTGGTTATACCATTGCAGCAGGCGGCATCAATGAACATTTCATTTCGGCAGATAGTTTTAGATACCTGTTTAAATTTCTCCCGGTGGTTAAAGAAAGTGCACGGATCTTGCGTCTCAGACTGGGTGGCGATTTAATCGAAAGACTGCTGCCGATGAGACATTGGTCAGCCGATCAAATATCACCTTTTGAGAAAACCCGTGTTCTGAATCCCGCTCCGTCGAAAGGAGGTATTGAAAAAATGCGTCGGGGTTTGCGAAAATACTTGCCATTACTCGCTGAAATACCATTTGCCGAAGTCTGGGCAGGCATGATTGATGTCACCCCAGATGTGGTACCAGTAATGGATGAAGTAGCGGCATATCCGGGTTTTTATATGGCAACCGGGTTCAGTGGCCATGGATTTGGAATCGGACCCGGTGTAGGCAAGGTGATGGCAAACATGGTACTTGGAAGGCAAGCGACATATGATTTAGACCGCTTTCGACTGTCTCGATTTTCTGACGGCACCAACATGGTGCCAGGACCTGGATTGTAGAGGCGTTAAAGGAAAGGGAGGTGGATTCATGGAACTACTTGAAATTGATGAGACAACTGAGGATACATACTACCGCTGTCTGCATGATGAAAGGTGAGAGTATTGATGTCGTTTATATTGATGGCGAGTCTTATTTGCCTGATGGTCCACCCCACACCAAAGAAGATTTGAAGAATGCGCTTCTCGAGCGGTATTCGGACAAGAACAAAGGTAGCTGAACCTCTGATGGGTGGTTACAAGGTGATTGTCGAGCTACGGGCCTGGGCAAGGCAAATTTCATTATTCGTTGGAACATACCAGTCTGCATGAATTCTGATGCGTATATACCTACTCCTTACTTTATTTTCCAGCGCCTTGTTAGCAGGTTGTGGTCAAAGTGATGATGTAATGCATGCTACTGAGGATTTATCCATGAAGTTCACGATAAAAGGCTTGCAGCAGGCTTATCAAGATCAGTCACTGACTATTACCGAGGTGACTCAGTACTTTCTTGATCGTATCGAATCGCTAAACCCTGAACTTAATGCCATGATCGTCGTGAACTCCCTTGCACTTGATGTCGCCGCTGCACAGGATGCCATGTTAGCGCGAGGCGACGAACTCGGCCCCCTCTACGGCATCCCAATATTGATCAAAGACAATATTGAAACCCGCGAACTTCCTACAACGGCTGGATCACTCGCTCTTAAAAACAACTTCACCAACCGGGATGCAGACGTAGTTGCCCGCTTGCGTAGTGCAGGCGCTATCATCCTGGGCAAGACAAACTTAAGTGAATGGGCCAACTTTCGTTCAAAACGATCGTCTTCCGGATGGAGCGCAATCGGTGGTCAAACACGAAACCCTCACGATACAAGTCGGTCGCCTTGCGGTTCGAGCTCTGGTTCTGCGGTTGCCGTTGCTGCGAAACTTGCCGTCGTTGCAATTGGTACTGAAACTGATGGTTCTATCGTATGTCCTTCATCCCTTACTGGAATTGTTGGGTTTAAACCGAGTATTGGGCTGGTCAGCCAATCCGGAATTATCCCCATCTCTCACACGCAGGATACCGCCGGACCCATGGCACGCAATGTTAAAGATGCTGCGATTTTATTAACTAGCATGATAGATGAGGGCGAAACAGACTTTGCCCAGGGGCTGCACGAAGATGCATTGATCAAAAAGCGCGTTGGCATAATACGATCATCCGCTAATTTTCACGAAGGGGTTGATGCGGTATTTGAACAAGCCATCACGACGCTTCGCAAATCAGGCGCGATCATCGTTGACAATATCCATATGACTAGCCCGAAAACATTCCAAAAGAATAGCTACGATGTTCTTTTGTATGAGTTCAAGCACAATATCAACGCTTACCTCGCCAACCTTCCTAACAATCTCCCCGTTAACAATCTCCAGGGTCTCATCGAATTTAACGATGCCCACGAAGATGAAGAGATGCCTTACTTTAAACAGGAAATATTTCTGAATTCCCAGTCGAAGGGTTCACTGACCGATCCGGCGTACCTGGATGCACTGGCAAGAATTCGCCAGGCGACGCGCGAAGATGGGATAGACAAGGTACTTCAGGAATACCGCCTGGACGTGATCGTTGCGCCCACTGCAGGCGCGGCATGGACCATTGATCTAGTTAACGGTGATCATTGGCCAGGGGGCGGGACATCTTCATACCCGGCAATTTCTGGCTACCCTCATATCACCTTACCCATGGGCAGCCTACATGGTTTGCCGCTTGGACTGTCGTTTGTGGGGGGCGCAAACAGTGACGAGGCATTGCTGTCCATGGCTTACGCGTTTGAAAAAAACCAGGTTGACCCTACCGGATCTGGTTTGGAATAAGCAGCTACGCTTGTTTACCCGGCGATGCAGCAAAATAGCAGTTCAAACTGTCCCTAGAAATACTGATTTAGATGGCATGAATTCAAGATTGAGCAATGTTTTACACCCTGGAGAATAATCAAAAGATACCGCTTGCCGAAGCCGACAACCTGCGTCTGGTCCGGTGGCGACTATCAACCTTCTGGGTCATGCTGGTCGGTTACATGGGTTACTATCTTTGCCGTGGCAATCTTTCTGCCGCATTTCCCTTGTTGGCCGCGGAATTTGGATACTCCAATACTCAGCTGGGGTTGATCGCTTCACTCTCTGAAATTGCTTATGCGGCCGGTAAATTTATCAACGGCCCGCTCGCCGACAAGATCGGTGGCAGACGGATTTTCCTGATTGGGATGGTGGGTGCAATTTTTTGGAATATTATTTTTTCACTATCCGCAAGCCTGGCTGTATTCATTGTTGTGTGGTGTTGCTGCCGCTACTTCTTGTCAATGGGTTGGGGTGGCCTGACAAAAACAATTGGTAACTGGTATCCCTCGGATCGTAACGGTACCGTAATGGGCCTGGTCAGTATTAACTTTCAATTTGGAGGAGTCGTTGCGACCCTGTTTGCGGGATTTTTGGTCTTCCAGGGTGTTGGCTGGCAGGGCCTCTTTATCTATCCGGCACTGGTACTGAGTGTCATATGGGTATGGTCCTACTTCAGTTCCAGATCCGACCCTGGGGATGTAATACCTGGAGTAATAGTTGGAAAAAGTAAACCAGGAAAGAAACAAATTGCAGATTTCGGCGATAAAACAAAACCAGATATAAAAACCATATTGAAAACCCTGCTGGGCATGAATATTTATCGGCAACTCCTGCTGTTCAGCTTTCTAACGACCTTACTACGCTCCGTTTTCTTTATTTGGACGCCTAAATTTCTATTTGACATGGGACTTGGTGCGAGTAGCGCTATTTTGAATTCCGCCATATTTCCCCTACTCGGTGTTATAGGGACAATTCTTATCGGCTGGTACACGGATCACTACGCCAAGAATGGCGATCGCGCCCGCATGATGTGGATGATGTTGTCCTGCCTGGTTATATGTGTCCTGGCGATCGCTTATCTGAGTGCATCAGCCAATCCGAACTTTAATCTGATTCTGGTCTTCCTCGGCGCAAGTGGCTTTTTCCTTTTGGGTCCCTATTCCATGCCAGCCGGATGTCTCACACTTGACATTGCTGGCGCAAAAGGTGCCGGGTCCGGTACTGGAATCATTGATGGAATAGGTTACATTGGTGGTGCTATTGCAGCCTTTTCGGCGGGAGTCATGTCTGATTTCTTAGGCTGGTCCCAGGTATTCCTGGTGCTCTCAGGCTTCGCCTTTATTTCTGTCCTGAGTGCATATTCCATGAGCAGACAGTTCCAGAAAATGGCCGCATCAGGCGGATAAAAATTGTTCAGTTGCCGCCTGGCCTCACTGTATGAATTCCTGCATCGGCACACCCATCTCAGGATTGAAAAGCCTGTAATCTTCTCCTAACAATTTCAGTAGTGTTGCTGCAATTCGCTTGGAAGTGAGACACTTATCGCCGGTGACAACCAAACCGTGCGCTGGAATACCAGGGCCCATGGCAGCCATCCAAACCGCTTCTGAGCCTACGATTCCATCCGGGTACTGCGCAAGGTATTGCTCATACTTCGCCACAGATCTTTTGCTGCCGTGATGCCGCCAGGTTTCTTCAGGCTCTTCGCCCCGGCCGTGATCAACCGTGATAAAGAGTATTGTTTGATCTTTATAATCCGCGTCGCTCTGGATAAATTGCCACAATTCCTCGATAAACCTGTCCGCGCGATTCGCGGCCATTAGATATTCATCGTATCTGCCGTCATGGGCAAAATCATCGGTCTCATCAAAGCTGATATACACGATACGTGGATGACGGTTTTTAATATAAGACAAAGCGTAGTGATGGGTAAACGCATCGAACCTGGCAGTTTCCCACGGCGATGGAATATCGTCCTGCAGGCGATTCAGGATTCGTTCCAATTCATTAGCAGGTGGGTCGACTTTCTGACCTGCATTCACCGGCAGCCCGCTACGTTCAACATTCAATATGTATGGAAAAACGTCCCAGGAAGTAAAAGCAGCCACCTTGCCTTCGTAGTTTTTGCTCGTATTCAGTTTCTCGAGAAAAGATTCATTGGGATTCCAAATCTTTTCGTTTGAATCGAGGGCCTCATCCACCACGCCCGTTAGAATTTCACTATAACCCGGGTAGGAAAAGTACCAGGGATTAGCGACTCGCGCGCAAGAGTTCTTATCCCGGTTTCCTACTACCGTGCCTTTCTGGAGGACTGTACCGTGAAGAAATGGCATCAACGATTGAGCACGTTCCTCCTTACTATCTGTCCAGTATAGTGCCTTGATATCTTTAGAGCGTTTGTTGTATTCGGTATTTGATGCCAAGGATTCATCGAGTCCGCGAAATACTTCTTGCCATCGCAAACCATCCACCGTCAGGAGAAAGACATTCCTGGCTTTTAAGTCTGCTGCCAGTAAGTTGATCGTAAACAGGAGAGATACTAATAAAACAAGCCGTTTCATACTTCACCTCTTTATGATGATCCAACCACAAAAGAGCTGACAAATCTACGCCGACGAGTGCGCCTTTTTTGTAACAGCAGCGTGAGAGCTGTCCACAATCGTCAAAAACAATTCACCGTGAGAATCGCAATAAATAGAAATAGAAATATCGTATTTATGTAGTGAAGAAGGAATTCATCTGCCAATTTAAGTTTCATCTGTTTGTGTCCAAGTTAATCTAGACACACATTTAAGACCAGGGAGAAGGTAGGAGACGTGACACAGTTCACAGACCAGGACTTTTTGGTGGGTTCCGTGACGAAGATCACATAAGCGTAGAGATGGTTGTCACACTACTAGGTGTGTGATGTAGACAGCTTCTTCGATCGCCTCCACATTTGAAAAAACCATATGAAGCATCATCGCCCTTTTCGTTTGCATTGTGATTGCATTTTCGGGGCTACTCCTTCTTCCATCTCGGGGTCAGGCATCTGATCCCGGATATTCTCCAGTTTTATTAAATATTTTCCTTCTTGGATACTCGCATCCAACATGCCACGCCGGTCTAAAAAACCTATTCTTGTGATTACGATGTCATGATAAAAATCTTCTGCATAATCCTGATCACAGAAACTCGTGATATAAATATCAGCTTTCTCCCAGCCGTTCTGCTTAATAATCTTTTTGAATTCAGCAATTCCTGCGTCGTAAACAGCCAGTTCGTTTTGGTCCAGACTGATATTTGTTCCATCAATATTCTCCGGGTAAGCGTATGAAACTCCCAATACAGTCGTTAGTAGGAAGAACAGTACTCTCATTTCGACTCTCCAAGACGCTCTTACCACTCTACACTTGGTCTAGCTGGATTGACAATGTGAATATTGGTGACGTGGTCTAACAGTGGAATTGTGATTTACTTGATATGAAGACAATTAAGGACCACCTTTCACACCAACGTGGCGCCAATAAAATGGCGTTTCCTTCTCTTATTGAAAGGAGTATAAATACTGGTCCATACCCGAAACCAAAAAAGGAAAGTGCCATGCCTCTTCATGTAACAAAATACGAACGTCGTGACAGCGCGGATCGAAATGATCTGGGTATCGCGGCACTTGAATCATGCCGTGCTGCGCGAGAAACCCCGGGTGTCACTAGCAGTCGCTTCTACTGGATCAACACGGATGAGGTCGCAATCATTACGGACGCCGAACCCGGAGCCTGGGGTCAAGGGTCAGGAAATACACCTTTGCCACGAACAGTAAAGGCCCTGTTCGCCCTTGCCAACTTGGCGAAGAACACTTCCACTGAGACTTGGGCTGATGCACGTGCCGGTTCGGAGACATACAAGATCAGCGAATCGTAATACACGCGACCCTCAGCAGAGCAAGACTTAGAACGGCCAAAAGCCGATGTCTGACAGAACACCCACTCGGCGCATCGGATCCTGGACTCTCGGATCGGAGCGAAGGTTTTCGAACTCTTGCATTTCAAAAAACGGCAAGTTTGGCTCTCGCTGATTAAACCCTCACTCGAGCCGTTCGATGGCTTTTTCTTGCTGCCCGGTACGTACATAGTGATGGGCTGCCCACCAAGCACGTCTAACTTGTTACATTTTCTATGGTGCGCGCATTATGGACATGGAAGATAACTTGCCTAAATGGGCTGGCCACCAAACCGAAGGAGTTGAACGATGATTGAGCGACAGGTTGAGATCGAAACGAAAGACGGCACAATGACGACCTTTGAGTTTCACCCTGAGGAAGGTGGTCCTTATCCCATCGTGTTGTACCTGATGGACGCACCAAGCATCCGCCCCGCATTGAAAGACATGACATCAAGACTCGCTAGCGCCGGATACTATGTCTTACTCCCTTTCCTTTACTACAGAAAGAGCCCGTATCGGGAGTTTGGGATGAGCGATGACGACATACATGATCGGCGTGAACTTATGCAGACAGTGACTCGTGAGGGAATCATCCCCGATGTGGAAGCCATGCTCGACTTCGCAGGAAAGAATGACATGGCAGATTCGGCAGGGAAAATTGGGGCAGTTGGGTTCTGCATGAGTGGTCCGATGGTGCTGGCTCTAGCACAGGCCATGCCAGACAAGGTTGCGGCGGTGGCATCTGTTCATGGAGCCTGGCTGGTTTCAGACAAGGATGATTCACCCCACAAGCAACTCGATAAGATCAAGGGTGAGGTGTACTTCGGCTGGGCTGACAATGATCCTACCGCGACCCGTGAAGAAATGGAGATCATGGACAAAGCCCTTACCGGTGCTGGTGTGAACTACCGGATCGATTTCATGGAAGGTGCGCTCCATGGCTTTGCTGTGCCAGGAGGCGAACGGTACAACCGGGAAGCCGCCGAGAAACATTGGGAGCGGGTGCATGCCTTGTTCCGTCGCAATCTGTCATCCTAAGTAAGAGCATGTTAGGTCAAAACTATCGTGATGTAACATACTGCTTAACTTGTTGTTAGGTAGCTCTGAACACATATTATTCCGATTGACAGCGCACCCCTAATCCGCAATTCTAAGCTCACCTGAACCGTAAAATCCGAGGCCAAAGATGGAAATCCAATCACTGGGACACGTTGTTATTCGAGTCAAAGACCTGCAGAAAGCTGAAACTTTTTACAAGGATGTCCTTGGACTGCACGTTTGCGCTCACTACAGAGAAGACGGCATGAACATGGCCTTCTTCAGTCTGGGCAATCACCACGATTTCGCCATTAGCGAAAGTAAGGAATTGGGAAGCGAATCCTCTTCGGGTCTCGACCATGTCGCATTCAAAATCGGTAATAGTTTCGATGATTTACTGGAAGCTAAAGAGACGATGGAAAAGCACGGCCTTGAAATGTTGGCCGTGGATCACAACGTGACTCAATCAATTTATATTTCAGATCCAGACGGCAACGGAATTGAGTTGTATGTTGATGTTTCGAACTCCTGGCAGGAACATCCGGAACTCGTCGCATCGGCGCAACCGCTAGAACTCTAGCACTGTTATTAGTTGGTGTTGGTTCTTCGCATCAGGTTGGCTGCTTCGGAGGACTAAGTAGCGTTTTTGAGGAGCCTTAGGTTCAATCTCGAAGCAGGGAACTACCGGCCAGAAGTGGACATTTGCAAAAAGTGTCTGGATATGTGGAAATTCTTGTATGGATAAAAGAAATCATGTGTGCATACCAGAATGTCTACGCCGCTTAACTGGGTGTGAGATGGTCTTCATGTGAAAGAAAATCTGTTCAAAGTTCTATCAACACTGGCCATTCTAGTCGGGTTGTTTCTAGTAGCGTATGAGCTTCGGCAAACAAAGATACTTACAGAAGCCCAACTAACGAGTAGTTATTACAGTCTTGTACAACAATCTCGTGCAGCTTTCTTTGAGGAAGAGACACTTGAAGCATTAGTAAAGTCTTGCGAGGAGAAACCGTTAAATTTAAGAGATGCTTATGTCCTGGATGCTTACTTCACTGACATGTTATCTCACGTAGGTCTTCTAGTTCAGATTCAACGGTTTGGTCTTGCTGTTGATCCAAAATACAGCGCCAAGGTGCAGTTCGGAAGAGTGTTTTCTCATGAGGCGGGAGTTCGCTATTGGAAAACTAATAGAGAAGATTACAATCCGAAGATGAGAGAGTACGGTGACGAAATCTTAAGTAAAGGTGTACGAACCTCTTGTAAAGTGAAGCTATCCGAGATTATCGAAGATGAATAACTAGCCATCTAACAAGCAGTTGAAGTCGCTCATTCTCTACTCCGGACATCCCGCATCACCAGGATAGTAAGCCATTTTGCATTGCAACCGGATTTATGCCATGTTGCGTCTACCCTAAATGTTGGGTACCACGTGACTCGCGAACGCACGGAGTATCATTTCCAACTTCCACGGCACATACGCCTCGGAGGAGTTGTTTCTCGGCTTCCGCTTGGCCTGCTAGGTCTGGCCTTCACAGTTGGTTTTCTTTGGCTCAGTTCGAATGTTCCTTGGGCGCTAATTCCCGCCGTTGTTTCCCTTTTGCTCGCACGTGGATTCCTTTTCGCACTGCATGGTTATGTATTCAAAGCCCAAGTGCCTATGTGCATTGCTATAGAGGAAAACGGGATTGGATTTGGCAGTACGGAGCCAGAGCTGTGGGTACATACCGATGGGCTTACTACAATTGACAAGGAAGCTGATGGTTGGTGGCTTCTCCATCACGTGAATGGTACGTATCTCTATTTTCCTGATGAGGTTGTCTCAATTGACGACATCGAATATCTACAATCCAGAGTTCAGAGCAATTTGTTAAATCTAAAAAATCTTGGCTCCGATTAATTCCGGTGCGAGAACCATGGTCTACAGGTACACGTCAATGCAGGTGGGTTTCATGACCCAAGGACAGCGGCAACAGAAAATGTTTTCTGCGACCTAAGCCCCCATATTTTTGCTCGGAGCTCAATACTCCGAGTTCAAGCCCTTCTCCCGTAAAAACTCCGGATTAAACAGCCGCGACTGATACTTGCTGCCCGTGTCGGCCAGTATGGTAACGATGGTGTGCCCTGGACCCATCTTCTCGGCCACCTTTAGCGCCGCGCACAGATTGATCCCCGTGCTTGAGCCGAAGAACCAGCACTCTTCGGCCATCTCCTTGTACACCATGCT
>JAPUGI010000048.1 GCA_027292925.1 Gammaproteobacteria bacterium | reverse complement strand
ATTCTTTGATGTCGACGGCTATACGGAATATGTGAAGGAGTCAACGGCTATGGGCAGAATAGGTGAGACCGATGAGCTCGCAGGTCCACTGCTACTATTAGCCTCTGATGCCGGAAGCTACCTCACTGGCCATACACTGGTCGTCGATGGTGGCTATTCCGCGAGTATTGGAGGGAGGCGCTGGACTGAATCCATTTACAAGGGACTGGAAGAAGTCGTCCCTGACGATGGAGCAAAGCATATTGTATCTTCGGGGTAGAATCTTTTTACAGCCATAAACTATCGCCTGAAATATTTAGTAGGCTGTCAAATCGAGAATGGAAAATCTAGAGTGCATACAAACCTGGTTGACGAAAATGGTAATCCCCGTTTTACAAATCGCCTAATTAACGAGGATTCACCTTACCTGTTGCAACATGCCCATAATCCCGTGGATTGGTACCCATGGGGTGATGAAGCTTTTGACAGGGCGAGGGCCGACGATAAACCTGTGTTCCTCTCCATTGGTTATTCTACCTGCCACTGGTGTCATGTCATGGAACGCGAGAGTTTCGACAATGAAGAAATCGCAGAATTTCTTAATGAGCATTTTGTCTGCATCAAGCTAGACCGGGAACAACGTCCAGACCTTGATGATGTCTACATGACGGGGGTTCAAATGATGGCAGGGCAGGGTGGTTGGCCCATGTCCAGTTTCCTGACGCATGAAGCACATCCTTTTTTCGCCGGGACCTATTATCCACCAGGTAATTTCCTGGAACTGCTTGGACAGCTAACCGAAGTCTGGAAGACGAAGCGTGCGGATGTTCTGAAACAGGCCGAAGAAATAGGGGCAGCAATCGGCAGGCACACATCAGCAGAAAGCAACGTCGCGGAACTAAGCCAGGACCTGACCCGCGAGGCGGCGTTGGAGCTTGTTAATCGTCTTGATGAAGTACATGGTGGATTTGGCGGAGCACCGAAATTTCCAAATGAATCACAGTTGTTGTTGCTGCTGGATGACTGCCGTCGAAACCAGTCAGAGGATTCACTGCATACCCTGAAGTTGACCCTGGACAAGATGTACCAGGGCGGGATATACGACCAGGTCGCTGGCGGTTTTCATCGCTATTCTGTTGATGCCCAGTGGTTGGTTCCGCACTTTGAGAAGATGCTGTACAACCAGGCTCAGCTTCTATCTGTTTATAGCCAGGCCTGGACTCTTACTGGAGACAGTGCATACCATCGTGTTGCGATGGAAATAGGGGACTATGTTCTACGGGATATGAGGGCACCTTCCGGTGGATTCTATTCTGCGACCGATGCGGATTCTGACGGTGAGGAAGGCCTCTTTTTTGTCTGGCGATCGGAAGAATTGGAACGGGTCCTCGATGCAGAACAATTCAACCTTGTGCAAGATGTTTATGGCGTATCCGCTGGGGGAAATTTCGAAGGCAGCAATATTCTGAATTTGAAGACTTCCCTCGAAAGCTACGCAATTTCCGAAGGAATTGCACTCGAAGGATTGCTGGCTAGGCTAAACGAGATCAAGCTGCGGTTGTATGGGGTTAGAGAAAAACGCGTACACCCTTTGCGAGACGAGAAGATTATCTCCGGTTGGAACGGCATGATGATATCTGCCCTTGCAATTGCCGCCAATGAACTACAGATTCCCCGGTTTATGGAAGCAGCCGTTGCTGCTGCCGATATGATCTGGGACATCCATGTGAACAGCCTTGAGCTCGATCTGTGGCGGGTCTCACTGCAAGATCACACCTCTATTCCCGGATGCCTTGAAGACTATGCTTGCCTGACCGAAGCGTTGTTACGTCTTTATTTCTACAGGTCAGACGCAATTCACATGGGACGGGGCATGAAGCTGCTAGAGACAATGAATCTCAGGTTTCGTGACGAAACAGGAGGTGGTTATTTCATGAGTGCCGAGAGTTCAGTCGGACCTATGATAACCCGGCCGAAGAGCCCAATGGATGGTGCTACACCTTCGGGCAATTCCGTCGCCCTGCGTGCGCTGGTCATGGCTTATCAACTATCTGGCGATCGGCAGGTAAAACAAGTAGCCGATGAGGCAATTATCGGCTTCAGCGGCTTGATTAAGGCTTCACCATCTGCATTTTCGACCATGGTTATCGCGATTAGCGATTTGTTGCTTGGATCCCGTGAGAAGGTGCAATTTACCGCGGATGGAAAAATCAGGGTAGTGCTGGTGCGCGAGGCTACACTAGTCACACTGAAAATTGAAATTGCTGAGGGGTGGCATGTCAACGCCAACGACGTAAATTCGGATGAACTGATAGCAACAGAGGTGATTAAATCAAGTGAGGTTGTTGCGATTGATTACCCTGCGAGTAAAGAGATGAGCTACACCGGATCAGTTGAGATTACTGTTGAGATCGCGACATTACAATATTGTCAGATACAACTCAGGCTCCAGGCATGTGACGATCATCTTTGTCTGGCGCCGGAGCTGTTAACTTTTGGTTGTTAAGACTCTGATCAGGAATCTATACGGGCGGTAGCACTACCCTTGATCACTTGCGTTCCTTCTTCATCTGTAGTCGATATGTCAATATCGGCAAACTGAACGCCATCTTCTTCTCGAATTGCAGAGATGGTTGCTTTCGCCGTTAGGGTAGCCCCTGGGAATACCTGGGATGTAAACCTGACACCAAATTTGGAGAGTCGACCATCGCCGACGTAGTTTGTCAGCATTTTGCCAGTCATTCCCATGGAAAGCATGCCGTGAGCAAATACTGATGGGTATCCGGCGATCTGCGTGGTGAATATTTCATCGCTGTGCAAAGGATTGTAATCCCCTGAAGCCCCCGCGTATTGTACAATCTGGGTTCTCGAGAGATTATTACAGACCTCTTCTGAATAGCTGTCTCCAACCTTTATTTCACTCGCTTTCAAAGTCATATTGTTCTCCTACGCAGAGCTCTTTTCATCAGCGGAAGTGGCTGGGCGTTCTGTCCTCACACCGACGCTGGTGGCAGTAACAACCAGTTCGCCACTTTCATCCCGGTATTCGGTGACAGATTCACTAAATGTCAGTTTGCCGCCCCGGCGACCTTCTTTTTCCCAGGTTTTCCCCGGTTTGCTAGTCGCAGTTAATACATCCCCGGCCTTAAGTTGTCGGTGATATTCGTAGTGTTGTTCAGCATGTAAACCACCACCTCCACCACCGCCACTACTTTCTCGTTGGGTAATACCTGTTGGTCCCTTGGCAGAACCAAACCATTCCTGTCCTATTTTTGGTCTTAGAAAATAGTCTGGATCGAATTGTGCGCTTGCCTGAACAAAGGTTGGTGGCGCAATGATAACGCCTGGCTCACTACCGGCTGCATAATCCTGGTCATAGTAGATTTTGTTTGAGTCTCCGACTGAACGTGCGAACATCATGATGTGTCCAGCTTCAATCGGGAATTTTTCGACGGTCATACTTTCTCCCCTTAGCCAAGAGTTGATAGCTAAATATTGCACAGCAAAACGACGTTACTAACAGAAACTACCCGACGTCAAGTGGGAAATTTCGTAAATAACCAGGATAGGGGTTGTTCACAAAAGAGTGCGGGGTTATGATTTTTCTCCCGCTTGCGCCGAAGAAAAGCTTTGGGCGGAGCGCTGAAAACAATTTAAAAACAATAAGTGTTAAGGCCCGATTTATGTCCAGACCTGTTCGTATTGAGTTTCCAGGCGCCTGTTATCACGTAACAAGCAAGGGAACAAAAGGACGAACTGTTTTTAGGGGCAACGAAGACAAGGCAGTCTTCTTGAACGTACTTGACAATGTTGTCCGCAGATTCAGTTGGGTATTGCATAGTTATGTTCTGATGGATGAACACTACCACCTGGTTGTTGAAGTCCCGGAAGCCAATCTCTCCAAAGGTATGCGCCAGCTAAATGGTGTTTACACGCAACACTTTAATCGCAGGCATGACGAAGAAGGCCCAATATTCCAGGGAAGATTCAAAAGCGTCTTATTTGAGAAGGACGAGTACCTGCTACCACTTTGTCGACACGTAGTCCTTAATCCGGTGCGAAAGGGGTCGCTAGGTGCGCTGAAAAACTACCGCTGGAGTAGCCACCGTGCAACGGCAGGTGACATTCGCAAGCCTGATTACCTTTCCCCAGACTCCGTGCTCGGTTTCTTTGGTAAACGGGAGAAAGAAAACCAGCGCAAATACAGGGAATACGTTAAAGATGGTGTTGGCCTCGAATCGCCCCTGAATCAACGCAGTTACCAGGTCTTGTTGGGCAGTCCACGATTTCTCAGCGAAATGCAGCCGATTTTAAATGGAGAGAAAATGGCAAAGCGCGGGCCAAAACAAGCCAAGCGACGACGTAGCTTGAATGCCTTGTTTAAGAATATTGGAGCAGGGTCCCGGGTGGAACGAAACGAAATGATAAAACGGGCCCACGTTGACTATTCCTATACGTTGATGGAAATTGGTGAACACATCGGTTTGCACTATACAACCGTAAGTAAGGTTGTAAATTCCCGATGAACCCTAGTGTCCTGTCCCGCAATTAACTGGTCTTATCTACTGGCCTATTTTGCACCTGACTTCGTTACTCATCCTTTTAGGTGCACAACCCGCGGTGTATTCGCGCCTTGCCAGGCACAAAATATGCCTACTAGCTAATAACCATTTAATTACGGGACAGCACACTAGCTGACGCGCGATTTTCGGTATGTTTGTAACCTTTAGTGAGACGCTGTATTCTTAACCTACACCAGGATAAAAAGTCGGCAGGAGATCTTTAGTGCGCAGGATACGTGCTTTCCAGAGTGAAGAGGAGCAAGAGATTGATTTGACCCCCATGCTGGACGTTGTGTTCATCATGCTGATCTTTTTTATCGTGACTGCCACATTCGTCAAGGAAATTGGCATCGACGTTAACAGTCCCGACAAGAACCAGAATGTTCAGGATGCCGATAAGCAAAGCATTGTAGTCCAGATCACTAGCCGTGATCGTATTAGAATTCGCAACCGGGATGTGGATTTCCGTTCTGTGCGGGCCAATATTGAGCGTCTGCATGCTGAAAATCCTGACGCTCCCGTGGTCGTACAGCCCCATCCGAATAGCACAACGGAAATCATGGTTCATGTGATGGATGCAGCGCGACAAGCTGGTGTTTATAACGTATCTATCGCTGCCGGCTGACCTGATCCTGTTCCCCTTATCAGATTCATGCTGATGTAAATTGACATCAGCATCCGCAACATATTATGGAACTTATACTTATCAGACATGGTTTACCGGAAAAAGTCATTAACGAGGATGGCTCACCAGCGGACCCTCCGTTGTCAACAACAGGTCTTGAGCAGGCCCGAAAAGTTGCAGACTGGCTAAAGGATCACGAGATTGACAGGCTTTATTCCAGTCCAATGCAGAGAGCGTTTCAAACGGCCGAGCCTTTGGCCCGGGTGAAAGAACTGGAAATTGAAGTTCGCGATGGAGTTGCAGAATATGATCAGCAAGCCGGGGACTACATACCGGTTGAGCAACTCAAGGAGTTTGATTATGAGCGTTGGCGGCGACTAATGAGCGGAAACGTGGATGAAGTTGATTTTCAAACCTTCTGTAAGGTTGTCATTTCTACCATCGAGAAAATCATTGCTGAAAATCGAGGTAAGAAGGTCGCCATTACTTGTCATGGCGGGGTTATCAATGTCTGGACCGCCCATGTGATCGGATTCGAACCGAAGATGTTTTTTAACCCGAACTACACGAGCATCAACCGGTTTATGGCGGCAAGTTCTGGAGAGAAGTCGGTGATTACGTTGAATGAGCATTCTCATTTGATGTGAAGTCGCAAGGAGCCATCCCTGGCGTATCATCTGGCGAATCACCTTCTGGTGAATCATCCCACTCTGACGCTTTGCCCGCCGTCTACTGGCAGGTTAACACCCGTTATGAACTTTGCCTCTTCGCTGCCCAGGAATAAGCTGGCGTATGCGACATCCCAGCCGGTGCCCATCTTTTGGTTAAGAGGAACCCTGGCATCGCGGTCGGCGATGACTTTCTCACGGGATTCTCCAAGGGATGCACTGTAGCCCTCTATTGCCATCGGTGTATTCATCAGGCCTGGCAAAATACAGTTTGCACGGATCCCGAATCTTGCGTTTCCTGTTGCCAAATTCTGGGTAAGTGCCATAACACCGGCCTTGGATGTTTTGTAAGCCACCATACCAGTAGATGCGATTGCAGCCACAGAGGAAATATTGGTGATAGCACCGGTCTTTCTCATACGCATGTAGGGAACGACATGCTTACAGGTGAGGAACATGCTTTTTAGGTTCACATTGAGTATCCGATCCCAATCTTCTTCCTTCAGTTTGGTGATACCTGCATCGCGAAAGCCAATACCAACATTGTTCTGCAGGATATCGATCTGGCCATAGTGCTGATGACATTCTTTAGCCATCGTTTCACAGTCGGACTCAGATGTAACGTCACCTTCAAAAGTAAAGCATTCTCCACCTTCTTCAGTAATCATTTTGAGGGTTTCTTCCGCGGAGGATATTTCACGGTCGAGCAACATTACCCTGGCTCCCTCCCGGGCAAATAATATTGCCGTGGCTCGACCATTACCGATGGTCTCACCCGGCGTTTGACCGGCACCGGTGACGATAGCCACCTTGCCATCAAGTCGTATACCCATAGCAGCTCCATCTTTTATCAGCGTAAAAAACATCATACTCGGACGTCGCCGAAGGTGAAATGATGGCCAAAACCGGGCTTTGCTATACTAGAAATTATGGTCGGGTTTATTACGTTTATCAGCATCATCGCAGCAATCGTGATGCTGTTTCGTCATCTCAGGAAACGAGAGATGGATGCCTTTCGAGAGGCGGACATGTCTACCTTCGAAGACTTTAAAACCGTGCGTGACAAGAAGCGACAAGATCCTGTGGCAGTCAAGGCTAAAGCCTATGTGGCTGCACATTCAAATGTGATTGCCCTTCCTGCTTCTGAAGCCTCGCAACCTATTGCCTCGGTTTATGAACTCAAGAAAAGTCTGTTCGATGAAGTACGTCGTCTGTTTTACGAGAGTCTGGAACGGGTAGTGGGCGAAAAATACCGAATATTTGTGAATGTGCCACTGGAAGAATTCATTCGCGTTGGCAAGGAGAAAACCGGTGAGCGCATACTTCGCGGTAAAAATGTTTCGTTTCTTTTATGTAACAAAAATGCAATGACAGTTGCCTGTGGGATTCAATTACGGGGTGCTGGTTCAGATTTTAGGAGGGAATTCGATTTTCTACAGGAACTATTTCGCCAGATTGAAAAGCCCCTGCTGGATTTCCCGTTAATCAACAATATATCCGAGGAGGAGATCAGGGAGAAGCTGCAGGATGTTTTTGCGGAATCACCTCTCACAAGAAGCTGCCCCAAGTGTGGCAATGAGATGATGATGCGCAAGGCGGTCAAGGGTAAGAACGTTGGAAAGACGTTCTGGGTATGTACTGAATTTCCCAGTTGTAATGGAATAACCCGAATTGGCAGGTTTCCTTAGGGAAACTCTGATTCACGGAGATATTGTTATTTTGAACTTGAAAATGCTGATGGTGCTGGTGGTCTTCGGACTTACCGGCTGCGCAAATCTCGTTTCCGGACTTACCGCAAAGATGGCAGATGACCTTGCTTACACCATTTTGAACAGTGATGACCTGGATACGGTAAGGGAAGGAGTACCGGCGTATCTCTTGTTGATAGATAGCTTCCTTCGCAGCAGTCCGGAAAATGAAAACCTTCTTCTGGCAGCGTCTTCACTGAATGGTTCCTTCAGTATTTTTGCTGATGAAGAGCGAGCAATGCTGCTGACAGCCAAATCATTGTCCTATGCGTTGAAGGCGGCCTGTATTAGGAGTGAACGACTGTGTAATTTTAGATCGCTCGGCTTCCAGGAATTTCAGGCGGTCGTGGATAAAATGGGACTTGCAGATGTACGAGTGGCCTATGCCATTGGAGTTGCATGGGCAGGGTGGATTCAGGCAAACAGTGATGACTGGAATGCCATCGCAGAGTTGGGCAAAGTACGCTATCTGATGGAGCGGGTCATTATTCTGGATGAAACCTGGGAGAATGGCGGCTCTCACCTGTACATGGGAGTGCTCGAAACCATCTTACCGGCAGTGGCCGGTGGTCATCCTGAAAAAGGGCGAGCGCATTTTGAGAAAGCCCTGACCTTGTCTGAAGAAAAATACCTCATGACAAAAGTGATCTATGCAGAAAAATACGCAAGACTGGTATTTGACAAAGAGATCCATGACAGACTGCTAACTGAAGTTATGTCTGCCAATCCAGTAGTTGAGGGTATGACTCTAACCAACCGACTTGCACAAGAGCGGGCGAAAGAACTGTTGGCGAGCTCACACGAGTATTTTTGAAATGACGATACACGATTCCAGGAACCCGTTTCATGCACCTAGTTAAACTATCAACAATAAGCCTGTTGGTTACCCTGCTGATACTGCTACCGGTATGCCAGGCAAAGAACTACAAAATTGCCACGATCTCCCCTGATGGCCTTTCTTGGATGAAGAAATTGCGGGCTGGTGTCAAGGAAATTGAAAATCAAACCGAAGGCAGGGTGAAGTTCAAGATATATCCCGGTGGTGTCATGGGAGATGACTATGTGGTGCTCCGTAAAATGCGAATCGGCCAGTTACATGGCGGCGTGTTTGCGGCTGGATCATTAACCCGATTCTACCCGGACCTGCAGATTTACAACTTGCCTTTGCAGTTTCAATCCCTTGATGAAGTGGACTACATCAGGGAACGGATGGACCAACGGATAATAGATGGACTTAAGCGTGGTGGTTTAAGTAGTTTCGCCCTGACGGAAACCGGTTTCGCTTATCTACTATCAAAGGAACCGGTTACCAGGGTTGAAGACCTTCACACTCTCAAAGCCTGGGTACCCCAGGGAGATCCAATTTCGGCAGCACTGATCACGTCGTTTGGCATCAGCCCGATCCCACTTGGGATTACTGACGTATTGGCCGGGCTACAAACGGGACTAATTAACGCAATACTAGTGCCACCTATCGTCGCTATCGCTCTGCAATGGCACAACCACGTTAAATATATGATGGATATGCCGATTATGTATATTTATGGGTTAATGGTTATGGATACCAAGGTGTTTTCAAGAATTTCCGAACCCGACCGGGAAGTTGTACTTGAAGTGATGAACCGGTTATTTAATGAAGTCGATGCGGACAACCGCAAGGGTAGTCGAAATGCTTATGATGCGCTGATTACCCAAGGTATCAAGGTAACATCTCCGGGTCCCAAGGAGATTCCGGCATGGCAGGCTATGGCAAGTAAATCGATTGATGAACTGATTGATTCAGGTCAGATCACAGTCGAATCCCTGAATCTTTACAATAGTTTCCTCAAGGAAGCCCGCCAGCAAGCAGATACCTCAGAACCAGGCGAGTAAATTTCACCGATGCAGGCTAAAGCACTCAAGCTATTGATCGATAGTTTACATCGGCTGGAAGATACCGTGCTGATATCGGCGCTGGCATCAATGCTGATCCTCGCAATCATTCAGATTGTGCTGCGAAATTTTTTCGATAGTGGATTTCTTTGGGCGGAATCTTCTCTGCGCATTCTCGTATTGTGGGTGGCGATTCTTGGCGCCATGGTCGCCACAAGAGAGAATAATCACATCAACATAGACACGCTGTCACGCTATGTTCCTGAGAATTGGCAGCCAGCAATCCGATTACTAACATCCCTGTTTGCTGCTGCAATTTGTGGAACTGTTGCATGGCACGCCTTTGTGTTTGTTCATTTCGAGTATGAAGACCAGACAATTGCATTCGCCAGTGTGCCGACATGGGCATGTCAATCTATCTTACCGTTTGGGTTTACCGTAATGGCGTTTCGATTTTCTTATAGCGCCATTATTGATCTGTTGGGCAAGCGATGATGGCGGCATTTATATCATTGATGATATTAATACTCGCCATCGCGGGTGCTCCACTCTTTGTAGTGATATTGGCAGCAGCGATGACGGGATTTTATTACGCCGAAATTCCGCTCACGGTTATCACGATTGAAATTTACCGGCTGGTGGATACGCCACTTCTGCTGGCTTTACCGTTATTTACGATTTCGGGATATATCCTGGCCGAAAGTCAACTGTCATCGCGCCTGGTGCGTCTGACCCAGGTCTTTCTCGGTTGGATGCCGGGCGGGCTTTCGGTGGTCGCATTTGTAACCTGTGCTTTTTTTACAGCATTTACCGGTGCGTCCGGCGTGACCATCGTTGCTGTGGGGGCACTGCTATTTCCAGCTTTGGTGCAGGCAGGTTACAAGGAGAAATTCAGTCTTGGCCTGGTGACAACCTCTGGTAGCCTCGGTCTTTTGTTGGCGCCATCGTTACCCCTGATACTGTATGGCGTGATAGTTCAGCAGATGGATTTGCCGAATCCATTTACGATCCAGGAATTGTTTATTGCCGGAATCCTGCCAGCCTTTCTGATGATCGTATTGTTGACGTTTTACAGCATCTGGTCCAATCGTGGACAGCCGATTGAATCTGTAAAATTCAGCAATGAAGAAGCGAAAAGTGCGTTGTTGGCAATGCGGTGGGAAATCCCGCTTCCCTTTATCGTTCTGGGAGGTATTTACTCGGGTTTTTTTGCGGTATCTGAAGCGGCGGCGGTCACTGCATTTTATGTTCTCTTAGTCGAAGTGGTTATTCTCCGTGAAGTTAAGTATGTCGATATGCCAAGAGTGGTAAGGGAATCCATGGTAATGGTAGGAGGCATCTTGTTGATTCTGGGCGTCTCCCTCGCCTTTACCAACTATCTAATTGATGCAGAAGTTCCACAGTTACTGTTTGAATGGATACAGAATTTCGTCTCCTCAAAAATCACATTTCTTATATTGCTTAACCTTGTGTTGCTGGCCCTAGGTGCCATCCTGGATATCTTCTCGGCCCTGGTCATTATGATTCCGTTGATCGTGCCCATGGCGCTGCGATTTGGTATTGATCCGGTCCACCTTGGAATTATTTTCCTGGCGAACATGCAGATCGGTTATTTCACACCACCCATTGGTATGAACCTTTTTATTGCCAGCTATCGATTCAAACGATCAATCACCGAGCTTTATCAGGCTACTATCCCGTTTATGCTGGTGTTGTTGGTCGCACTGCTGATCATTACCTATGTGCCAGAGGTCAGCCTAATCTTCCTCAACAGGTAGGGATTCTTATCCGGATTTGTACCAGACTGACGCTGGCGGTCACAGATTTTGAAGTTCCCGCTCCCCGGCTGCTCTTAGGCCCGTACTATGAATCTGAGAATATTGTTAAAAAACATATAGATAGGTAATATTCTTTAGAATGATTTTAAGCATGGCATGGAAATCGCGTAGCTTGTTTTGTGGAGAGATTTGTAGAAGGGTTTGTATTGATTTAATAGGATAGAGTGAGCCCTTGAAGTCGATGAATGGCAACCGGAAAATTAAGTGAATAGTGACACCGAAAACGATGCTTACCAGCGTCTGATTGGTATCGGACTAGCGCTGTCTGCGGAAAAGGAAATCAACAGTCTACTGGAGCGCATCCTGAAGGAAGCTAAATCCCTGGCTGGTGCTGATGCCGGTTCGCTCTACCTGAAGAAAAACGATGAAACATTGTGTTTTGCCATCGTCCTCAATGATACCTTGGACATATTCCAGGGCGGTGTGAATGGAGACCCTGTCTCCTTACCCGACGTGCCTCTGCTAACGGAGGATGGTGGACAGAACATGGCGAATATTGCGAGCCGTGCGACTATCCTCGGAGCGACCCTGGTTGTAGATGATGCGTATAACTCGGACGACTTCGATTTTTCGGGAACCCGGCGATTCGATGCGATAACCGGGTATCACTCAACTTCCTTCCTTACAGTTCCCCTGAAGACCCTCTCAGGAGAAGTGATGGGAGTGCTGCAATTACTAAATGCAAAAAATGAAGATGGCGAAACTGTTGCTTTTTCGGATCAAGTGAAACCGTTGATAGAAGCGCTCAGTTCCCTGGCTTCGGTAGCGATGGAAAATAGATACCTGCTTGATCAGCAGGAAACGCTGAAGACACGATTGGAAAATGAGGTAGACAATCGCACAGTGGAATTGAAAAACGCATTGGAAAAATTGTCAGAGGCACACGTGGTCCTGAAGGATCTCACCACTATTGACGCGGTTACGGGGATCCGGAACCGGCATTACTTTGATGAAGTTTTTGATCAGGAATGGCGGCGTGCGCTGAGACAGCAATATGATATTTCGTTGTTGTTGTTGGATATTGATTATTTCAAGAAGGTTAATGATACCCACGGCCACCTGGCCGGTGATGAATGTCTCGCCGCGGTAGCTCAAGGAATCGATAAGATGTTGAAGCGGCCGTCAGATGTTGTTGCCCGATACGGTGGTGAGGAATTTGTTGTGGTTTTGCCGTATGTGTCTTCTGAGAATGCCGGTCATCTGGCAGTACAGGTTTGTGAAGGTCTGGCTGGTCGTGTTTTTAACGCGGATGGAAAAAATATCAACATAACTGTCAGTATTGGGGTGAGTTCAGTGGTACCGAGCGACAAGGCACGTCCCCGGGACCTGATTAGCCAGGCAGATGAGGCGCTTTACAGGGCAAAAACCACGGGAAGAAACAGAGTCTGCGTATATGGCCGCGAGTAAGATAATCGCGCCCAACTAGAAACCGGCCACTAGACCTTCCTTACGATGATCTGACCCACCACAGTATCCTTCTCGCATCCGATAGATGAGTTGCGCGCCACCGAAAATATGCTCAGGGGAATCCACAATAATATCATGACCCCGGTCAGCGAGAGCATCGCTCACGTGACGGGCAAATCCGGTTTCCAACAAGACTTTGCCATCTTCTCTTAGATGCCAGCGAGGCGCATCCGAGGCTGCTTGCGGATTTTGCTGATGCACAAATATGCGCACCATCATCTGCAGATGCCCCTGTGCCTGCATATGTCCGCCCATTACACCAAAACTCATCCTTGGTTCCCCGTTTTCCATGGCGAATCCCGGAATAATGGTTTGATAGGGACGCTTGCCACCGCCGACCTGGTTAGGATGGCCATCTTCCAATACAAAACCTGATCCTCGGTTTTGCAGACTGATCCCCGTGCCCGGAATCACGATACCCGAGCCAAATCCGCGGTAGTTGGATTGAATCATGGAAACCATCATGCCCGAGGCGTCTGCGGTGGTCAGGTAGACGGTATCGGAACCTGTTGCAAAGAGGGTAGGGACCGGATTTGATTTTTCGAGACTAATCTCACGTGCCCGGGTGGTAAGGAATTCGTCTGCAAGGAGTTGTTCGGGTGTAACGCGCATGTGATCAATGTCCGCGAGGTGTCGTTCAATCTGCGCATAGGCAATCCGAATTGCCTCAATCTGCAGATGGACACTGTCGGCAGAATCCAGGTCATATTTGGCAATGTCGAGTCGGTCCAATATTCCAATACCAATCAACGCCATGAGTCCCTGGCTGTTTGGGGGAATTTCGTGCAAACAACTTTGATTCAAGGATGTGCTGATAGTCCCCACCCAATCACACTGGTGATCGCTGAGGTCTTGCATACTGAGCGTCCCGCCCTGGTTATTTGAATCATCAACCATCGCCTGGGCGAGTGTACCGAGATAAAAAGCATCGCCCTTGCTCTCGGCGATAGCCTTTAAAGTTGATGCATGATCCGGTAATCGCATGACCTCACCAATTGATGGTGCCTTGCCATTTATCATGAAGGTGTCCATGAATGGCTTGAAGTTTTTGAACCTCTTCTCTGCAAACTGCCAATAGATCCCGGTTTTAGGACCAACCTGGAAACCGTAAGTAGCATATTGAATGGCGTCATCAAACAATTGAACAAAGGGGAGATTTCCGAATCGTGACGACATTTCCACCCAGGCGCTGACTGCGCCCGGAATAGTGACTGCATCCCAACCAAGCACTGGCATCTGCTCTAGCCCTGCGAACCGGCCCGATAATAACGCAGCCGGTGACCTGCCTGATGCGTTCAGCCCATGAAGGGCTACACCATCCCAGATAATGGCGAAAGCATCACTACCGATACCATTGTTGCTGGGTTCCACCACGGTCAGTGTAATTGCAGTTGCGATGGCAGCATCCACAGCATTGCCACCGGATTTTAAAGCGTTGATGCCAGCCTGAACTGCCAGCGGTTGTGAAGTTGCTACCAGGTTTCTTGCAAACACCGGCGAGCAGTTGGAAGGGTAGGGACAGTCCCAATTCAGGGTCATAACGATCCAGCGAGTTTGTTAGGAAGCTACCCTATGCGAATGAACAAGGAGTTGTCCAGCGTTGCGTACCCGGTTTCGACCAGAATTTTTCGCTTCGTACAACGCGATATCAGCGGCTGATATCATGTCCTTGAGTTCGTCATCTTCTGTCGGTGCTACCGTGGAAACGCCGATGCTTAACGTCACTTTGAGTTCGTTTCCATCGGCGATATATGTAGAAGCTTCTACTCGATGGCGGATTCGGTTGGCGAACTCAAGTGCGTTTTCGTTTTCAATATAAGGCAGTAAGGCCACAAATTCTTCGCCGCCGTAACGAGCAACAATATCAGCCGGACGTTTCAGCTCTGAATTTATGGTAGAAGCAACTTCACGCAGACACTCATCACCGGCCAGGTGTCCATAGGTATCGTTGACCTTTTTGAAAAAATCGATATCCATCAACAGTAATGACAACGGATAATTCTGGCGGCTCGCCCTTTTCCATTCCTGTTCGAATATCGTGTCAAAGTAGTGACGATTTTTGATACCGGTTAAGGAATCCTTTGTGCTGAATTCCTTCAACGCTTCGTTCGCTTCTGATAGCTCCTGCAGGGCAGTTTCCAGTTCTGCCGTTCGGTGCTGGACCATCCCTTCCAGTTGTTCATTAATCCGTCGTTGTTGGTTTGTGAACTGACGATTGGTTGATAATATTTTTTCCTGCTGCAGTTTTGCCTGACGACGATATTCCGCTGCAACGACAAAACTCAGGATAATTATCATCAACAAAAATCCTACCGGAGCCGCGTTTTCAGTTAGGAAGTTCAAGGGTAGGATTTCAAAGTGGGCAAACACCATCGAGTCCAGTACCAACGCTAATTGACATAAAGCCAGAGCGCCGATAAAAAAACTAATCGAGTGCGTGATCGTACCCTTTTCACGATAGCGTTCAGTTAACTGAATACAGTTCGACTTATAACATAGCAGGTGTCAAAATTTAAGGTGACAATGCCTTGATAAGTAAACGATTTATTACATTTATGAATTGTTGCTGGAAGCCCAGTTTTCATCCCTGTGGGAAAATTCAGAAAGGCTCTGCTGTGTGTACAGTTGATAGTACCTGCCTTCGAGGCGCATCAGCTCACCGTGGCTCCCGCACTCTGTTATTGCGCCTTGCTCTATAACCAGGATGCGATCAGCGTTGCGAACGGTAGAGAGTCTGTGTGCAATGACGAGGCTAATCCTGTCCTTCAACAATTCATCAAGCCCTGCCTGAATATATTGTTCAGTTACAGTATCGACAGACGAAGTGGCTTCATCCATTACCAGTATCTTCGGATCTGCAAGAATTGCCCGGGCAAAAGATATGAGTTGTTTCTGACCCGCGGATAGTCCCGACCCTCCTTCGCCAACATGCATATCATAGCCGTTTTGCATGTTCTCAATGAAGTGGTGTGCGCCAGCTCGTTTCGCTGCTTCGACGATTTCATCGGCAGATGCCTGCAGGTTTCCGTATCGAATATTTTCAGCCACAGTTCCGCCGAATATATGAGAGGATTGCAACACGATGCCAAGGTTCGACTGTAACCAGTGCAGGCTTCGCTCGCGATAATCGATGCCATCGAACAAAATTTCCCCTTCCGTTGGTTCATAGAATCGACACAACAGATTAACCAGAGAAGTTTTGCCACCGCCAGTAGAGCCAACGATGGCGATGTTTTCGCCTTGCTTAATGTCGAGGTTGATATTGTTCAACACCAGCCCGCCAACATCGTAGGAAAAACTAACGCCCTTGAATTCTATCCGTGTAATGGCATTGGGGTAGCCATCAATTGCTGCATCGGCTTGCCTGGCCGCATTTATTCTGGCAGTTACCTCAGGCGAATCCTTTATATCGGACTCTGCGTGTACCAGGCTCATGATGCGTTCGGCAGATGCCTGGGCCATTTGCAGTTCGGCAAACCAATGAGCTAGTTCTTCGATTGGCTCAAAGAAGTGACGGCTATAGGTAAGAAACGCGATCAGTGTACCAGTGGTGATTGTACCCCAGACCACCTGCAGTCCGCCGTAGACCAGGGCGAGTCCTGAGGCCAATGCACCTAAGGTCAAGACCAGAGGCAGATACAAGGCTGCTTGCACAGCATTTTTGAATGAGGCGCCGTACATTTTGTCAGTCAGGCCACCGAAGTTGTTAAGGTTCTCGGCTTCCTTGACGAATGCTTTGCTGGTCTGGACCCCCATGATGCTTTCGTTGTATGAACCAGTGATTCGCGAATTTGTTTTGCGAACCAGCCTGGCACTGCCAAGGATCCTCTTCTGGAAAGCCAGACTCATCCAGATAAGTACCGGTAAGACTGAAAGCACGACCAGGGCAAGTTTAACGTCCATATAGAGCATTGCCCCGGCAATACCGGCCATCATCGTAAACGACCATACAAGATCGAGTATCCCCCAGGCGAGAATATTGGACAATCGTTCACAATCAGAAGTCATCCGTGCCATCAACCAGCCTACTGGCCTGAAATCAAAATAGGAGAAAGATAATTCCTGCAGGTTGCGAAAGCCGTCCATGCGTATGTCATAGCTCACATGAGTACGCAACTTACCGCCATACCAGAAAAACCCACCTACCGCGACGCTAAGCAACAGACAAAAAGCGAAATAGATGCCGCCGTAATACTTAAGATCGACTTCCTTGCCCTGGGTCGCCACTGCATCAATGACGCTTCGCGTAATCAGGGGAAAGGCAACTTCTGCAGTTGCGACAGCAAATGCACACAGCATTAACAGGCAAACTTCCTTTCGGTAATGCAGGGCGTAACCGATCAGATTTTTCCAGAGCTCTAGTTTTACGCCCTGTTTATAAGAGTCTTCATCGAATCCATCGTGGAAGTTTTCATCATCAAAGTATGCGTCGGTCATGGGTTGACTACCTCCTGATCTGCAACATGAAGGCCTGAAACATCCAACTCCGAAACATCCAGTTCAATTTGCTGCTGAATCGCACCCTGGATCTCACACAGTTGCCGATAAATCCCCGGCTCGCTGATAAGTTGATCATGGGTCCCTTCCTGCACCACATGCCCATTGCTTAACATCAAGATCTTGTCGGCGTGCATCACTGATGACAGCCGATGTGCGACGATTATTGTGGTCTGGTGGTGACGCCTTTTTTTCAGCGCGCCCAGTATCTGTGACTCGGTATCAGTATCAACAGCAGATAGGGAATCATCCAGGATCAGGATCGGCGGGTTTTTTAGCAATGCCCGTGCCAGTGCCAATCGCTGTCTCTGACCGCCCGAGAGGGTGACACCTCTTTCACCCACCATAGAGTCGTATGCGCGAGGGAAACTCTCAATAGATTCATGAATACAGGCATCCATTGCTGCCTGCTGGATTTCCTCGAAGGTTGCATCCATTCGCCCTATCTGTAAGTTACCTGCAATACTAGCGCGGTAAAGGAAGGGTTCCTGTAAAACGATACTGATCTGAGATCGGACAAATTTTCGGTTGAGATCCTGCAACTCCCAGTCATCGAGTTTTATTGAGCCCAGTTCATAGTCGTACAGGCGTAACAGCAACTGGGTGATTGTGGATTTGCCGCAACCCGGTGGACCCAGCAGTGCTAGCGTCTGTCCGGCGTTTATGTCGAAGCTGACCCCGTTGAGCACAGGTGTAGACGGGTCGTAGGCGAATGTTACATTCTCAAAACGGATGTAGCCCGTGAGTCGGTTTCGGGGGTTGTGCTCGTTCTGCGATTCCATGGGTTCCGATAGAATCTCGGATAGCCTGCCAATGGCGACAATCGCTTTTCCGGAATCGGTGAGAACCCTTCCCATATGACGGATCGGCCAGATAATCATGCCCTCATAAGTGAGGAACGCAAACAGGGTGCCTACTGACAGAGACCCATCTATCACCCAGCTTGCGCCGACAATGAGCAACAGGCCGATTTGTCCCAGGCAAACGATGTCGCTGAAGCTGTAGTAAGCACCTAACAGTGCCATCAGCCGCTTGTTGTGTTCACGAAATGCAGCATTCTTCTGCGCAAACTTGTCGATTTCAAATGACTGCCGAGCAAATGCGCGAACCACGCGGATACCAGTCAGGTTTTCCTGCAATACGGTGGTTAGTTCTGCTTCGGCCTCGTCAACGATCGTGAATAGCGACTTCACTCGCTGGAAGAACAGGAAAGCGGCGATGGACAGGAAAGGCAATATCGCCAGTGACAACCATGCCATTCTCACATCCATAAAAAAGAGGATTGGCATAACCACGACAAACATCAGGATAGCCCGGTTGATCTCGATGATCTGACCGGACAGGAAAACACGCACGGTTTCCATATCAGATGTACAACGTTGCACCAGATCGCCGGTATCTGCCTTGTCATGATAGCTGCTGGGCAGATGTTCGAGATGATTAAAAATCTGGTCCCTGAGCCGCCTGATGATTCCCTCGGCGGCTAGAGAGGCACATCGACCCCGCAGATAGAGAAATGCACCGGTGACCGCAGTAAGGCCAACGGTTGCTAATGCCGCCAGGATCAGATACGCCATCATCCCGGGTTCATCGCTGGTGCTAACGGAGCGGGCGAGTCGTATCAACCAATCAGGTGGTGCCATGTCTTGTGGTGCCAGAATGGCGTCGATGGAAAATTTTGCCACCAGTGGCACACCAAACATAAACACATAGCCAATGGCCATCGAGCCAATAGCGATGACAAAGGTCAGGCGGTAGCCTTTTGTCAGATTCCACAAGATGTAGACTTTACTTCGGTCGTTCAAAACAAAACTCCGTTTACCAAGGCTGCAGCGTTGCAGCCACACACTTGTAGAGCGGGTCAATTATTTTAATTGAAGGCTGCTGACAGCGTTCTGGCAATAGTGATTTACAGTAGGCGTCAGTATTTGATTGTCCGCTCGGCTTCTCACTGAGCGGGGAGAACGTTAGACGATCAACACTCGCTCAGCGGTGAACTGGGTATAGAAAAATGATTAAGTGCATAGCGTTAGCTCCGACAAAGTTGCCTGAAGAGATCAGATCAACAATCATATGGTAAACACTTTTTTTGAAAACACAAGTAAGGTATAAATCGGTTTGCATATCCAGAGTCAAGGAATTAAAAATGAAGCTACATAATTCGGTCGGACCAAATCCAAAAGTCGTTCGCATGTTCATGGCGGAACGGGGATTGGAAATTGCTCTTCAAGAAGTAGACCTTATGGGAGGTGAAAATCGCCAGGACGCATATCTCAAGATAAATCCTGCCGGGCAACTGCCGGCCCTCGAGTTGGATAATGGCGATGTTATTACAGAGATAACGGTGATCTGTGAATATCTGGATGAGAAAGAAGGATCTTCCAGCTTGATCGGTACCAACCCCGAAGAAAGAGGGGAGACCCGTATGTGGGTTAGGCGAATTGACCACGGTGTTATGGAGAACCTGGCGAACGGATTTCGCTACTCGGACGGCGCTGCACTTTTCAAGGACAGGATGCGCCTGATTCCACAGGCGGCTGATGACCTAAAGGCACTGGCGCAGGAAAAGGTAACCTGGCTGGATGGCCTGATGGAAGGCAAGCAATACATATGTGGTGACCGATTTTCGCTCGCCGACATTGTTTTGTTTGTCTTCCTTGAATTCGGCGCCCAGGTAGGACAGCCACTTAATGCTGATAACAAAAACATCATGGCGTGGTTTGAAAGGGTAAAAGAGCGATCGAGTGCGTCAGCCTAGGTCAAGGCCTGCAATCAAGTCAATATAAGCGATAATTTGGGTGTGCCCGGCGTACTTTTTTGAGTAGACTTAAGTGACTCGGATTAGTTGATCAGGGACTGAATGGCTGCTAAGGGAAGATAGTGATTCAACACATTTCATTCAATAGTTTTGCTCGTCAACTGAATGTCCACACGGATCGCCTCAGCTACAACGAGCTGGCGCCACCACTCGAATATGATTCTGACGGTAACGAAGTGCCTCATCGTCCTCAATCCCTTGCCCTCGGGTCTGGCGACATCTATAGACTGCTGAAACCTTATCTCTCTGTCAGGTTTGTGGACCAGTTTAAGGCGGTGGCGCCACTTGCAGTTTACCTTGTGCTATTTCAGTTATTCATTTTGCGTCAATCCATTGAAGACGCTTTGATCATTACAGGTGGTTTGGCTGCCGTAATATTTGGTTTGGCGATTTTTATGGAAGGCCTGAAGGTTGGCCTCATGCCGTTCGGCGAATCACTTGGAATATCTTTACCGGCGAAGGCGAGTCTCGGTGTTGTTCTAATCGTTGTGTTTTTGCTTGGTATTGGAGTGACATTCGCCGAACCTGCCATCGGTTCTCTGCAAATGGCCGGCTCGCTTGTCGACGTTAACAAGGCACCTTACCTGTACACGCTACTTAATGATTGGTCTGGGACCCTGGTGCTCTCCGTGGGGGTCGGAGTCGGCCTTGCAGCAGCGCTTGGTACCGTCCGTTTTATTTTTGGCTGGAGTCTGAAACCACTTATTTACATGACCGTCGCACCTGTCTTGCTGGTAAGCCTGTATATGGCAATGGACGAAGAGCTGTCCAAAGTACTCGGTCTTGCATTTGATTGCGGTGCAGTCACAACAGGTCCCGTGACGGTACCCCTGGTGTTGTCCCTTGGTATCGGAATTGCTCACGCTGCAGGAAAAGGCGGTGATTCCTTGTCGGGAGTCGGCATTGTGACCCTGGCATCACTGTTTCCTATAGTCGCAGTGAAGTTATTGACAATGTACGTCTCATCTCAATTCACTCCAGAGATGATAATCACAGCAGCGCAACAAACACAGATTGTCAGTGAAGTATTACCCTGGTATGAATCCACGCCAGGGGTTGAAATTGTCGGCGGGATTCGCGCCATCGTTCCCCTCGTAATATTTTTATTACTCGTCATGATGGTACTGCTAAGAGAGAAACTACCGAATCCCATGATTATCTTTTTTGGTATTTTTCTTTGCGTCCTGGGCATGGTGGTGTTCAATCTTGGGTTGAGTTACGGCTTGTCCAAATTGGGTGGGCAGAGTGGTGGGCTGGTTCCTGCAGCTTTTACCCAGATTGCAGCGGTTGAAGATTCACCCCTGTATTTTGTGGCACTTGGAATATTTATCGCAGTTGCCTTTGCGTGGTTGTTAGGGTTTGGTGCAACCTTGGCGGAACCTGCCCTTAACGCCCTTGGAATAACAGTAGAAAACCTGACCAACGGGTCGTTCAAGAAAGTGACGTTGATGTACGCGGTTTCACTGGGTGTAGCCTTTGGAATTTCCATCGGTGTGGCAAAAATCATTTTTGATATTCCCGTCGCATACCTGTTGATTCCTGGATACATCCTGGCCCTTTTCCTGACATCAATTTCCAATGAAGAATTTGTGAATATTGCCTGGGACAGCGCCGGTGTAACTACAGGTCCTGTGACGGTACCTCTGGTGCTGGCCATGGGACTTGGATTTGGTAATGCACTTGGTGCTGTCGAAGGGTTCGGTATTTTGGCCATGGCATCGATTGGACCAATTGTTGCTGTGTTAAGTACCGGCATATACATTAGGTGGAAAATTGCCCGGCGTTATGCCCGGGCCGAACAGGAAGACGACCAAGATATGGTGGGGGAGCCCATACTATGAGTACTAGAGAATTTACCGTCCTGACAGATGTGTCGATGATTACTTGCGTAGTACAACGCGGTAAAGCGGACGCAGTGGTTAAGGCGGCACAGGATGCAGGTGCCCAGGGTGCCACTATCTATTATGGTTATGGCAGTGGTGTGAGAGAAAGGCTTGGCATACTAGGGCTGGCGGTTGACGTGGAAAAGGAAATTATCACGTCCCTGGTGGCCGACGACCAGGTGGATCGAATATTTGAAAGG
>JAPUGI010000047.1 GCA_027292925.1 Gammaproteobacteria bacterium | reverse complement strand
GGCGTGCGCCCTGAGTGCAGTCGCAAACGCATCCATCACAAATATGTCACACAGGGCAGCCAATTTCTTCGCCAGGTCAGGGTCATTCTTTTTTTCACCCTCGTTAACCCTGATGTTTTCGAATAGAACAAGATCTTCACTGCCCCACTCAAATCCGCCTAGATAATCTTCCACCAGACGGACTTTCAGGCTGCTTAACGCTTCTATTCTTCTGGCAACCGGAGCCAGGCTCATTCCTGGTTGGGAAATGACAGGAGTGCCTTCTACCGGGCGACCAAGGTGAGACATGATCATCAACTTCGCACCCGCAGCGCAGGCGTATTCAATCGTTGGCAGCGCTGCGACGATTCTTGCATCACTGGTCACCTTATCATTCGAAATGGGAACATTCAGGTCTTCGCGAATCAAGACCCGTTTTCCGCAAATATCAAGATCCCTGAGTTCAATCACGGTAGTGGTCTATAGAATGCCATTTACAGCAGCGATTATTGCGTCTGGTGTAAATCCAAAGTGCTGCATGACCTCTGTTCCCTGTCCGGACTCGCCAAAGGTAGTCAGTCCTACTACATCCCCATCAAGCCCTACCCATTTACGCCAGTAGTCTATCTGGCTTGCTTCAACAGCGACCCTGGCACGGATAGAATCCGGCAGCACCGTTTGCTTGTATTGTTCATCCTGACCTTCAAATACATCAGTACTAGGCATGGAAACAACCCGAACCGGTGTGCCGGACTGCGCAAGTGTGGTAGCCGCCTGCATGGCAATATCAACTTCTGAGCCAGTAGCAATGATAATCGCCTTTGGCGCCTCTTCGGGTTCAAATAGGATATAAGCGCCGCGCCCAATTTCCTCCAGGCGTCCATCCCTGTCCTGGTGTGCGATTTCCTGGCGTGTAAACACCAGGGCCGTGGGTCCGGATCGTCTTTCTATTGCGGCTTTCCAGGCCACTACTGTCTCAACTGCGTCACACGGTCGCCAAACTGACATATTCGGCGTTGAGCGAAGGTTGGCCAGTTGCTCTACCGGTTGATGTGTCGGACCGTCTTCACCCTGGCCGATGGAATCATGGGTATATACAAGGATGTTCTGAATGCCCATCAGCGCCGACATCCTGGCCGCATTGCGTGCATATTCCATGAACATTAGGAAAGTACCGCAAAACGGTAGCAATCCCCCATGCAGACTGATGCCGCTACAGATGGCAGTCATACCAAATTCCCGCACGCCGAAGAAGATATAGTTACCCCCTGCGTTGTCAGCAGTGATCGTCTGGGCTTCAGACCAATGCGTATTGTTGGAGCCTGACAAATCGGCAGAGCCGCCAATCAATTCAGGAAGAAAACTAGCTAGTTCACGAATGACTTCTGCCGACGAATTTCTGGAAGCGGTATTCTTTCCATCTTCATCAGTTTTACGCAACAGGGCTTGCATCCGTTCCTGCCAATCGTCGGGAAGATCACCCTTTATCCGGCGTTCGAATTCAAGCGCGAGTTCCGGAAACTGCTGGGAATACTCTGTAAATTGTTGTTGCCAGACGTTCTCACTTGCGGCACCTTTAAGGCGACAATCCCAGCCTTTATAAATCTCATCAGATATCTTGAATGGTTCAAGCTCCCAGCCAAGTGCCACCCTTGTGGCTGCAATTTCGTCCTCTCCCAGAGGGGATCCATGGGCCGCTGCGGTTCCGGCTTTGTTCGGTGCTCCATAACCAATTTGGGTCTTGCAGCAAATAATGCTCGGTTTGTTTTTTTCTTTTTTGGCGGCCGTAATGGCAGATGCAACTGCTTTTGGGTCATGACCATCGACAAAATCATTCACATGCCAGCCATACGCCTCGAATCTTTTCGCGGTATCGTCAGTAAACCATCCATCTACTTTGCCATCGATTGAAATGCCGTTGTCATCATAAATGCAGATGAGTTTCCCTAGCTGCAACGTGCCCGCCAGTGATGACACTTCATGGGAAATACCTTCCATCAGGCAACCGTCCCCCACAAACACATAGGTGTGGTGATCAACAATGGCGTATGCATTACCAGCCTCGTCAGTCCGATTGAACCTGGCTGCAAGCACCTTCTCGGCGATAGCCATGCCCACGGCATTGGCCAACCCCTGCCCCAACGGTCCGGTTGTGGTTTCCACCCCGGGTGTATCGCCGTACTCTGGATGCCCCGGTGTTTTAGATCCAATCTGTCTGAAATTCTCCAACTCATGCATCGGTAGGTCGTAACCTGTGAGGTGCAGCAGCGAATAGAGCAACATGGAGCCATGTCCGTTGGATAGAACAAACCTGTCCCTATTGCTCCAGTCCGGATTAGCTGGATTGTGTTTTAGGATATCTGTCCACAAAACTTCAGCTATGTCTGCCATTCCCATCGGTGCACCGGGATGACCAGATTTCGCTTTCTGAACTGCGTCCATAGCAAGCGCACGAATGGCATTTGCCCTGATCTGTCTAGGGGGCTTGCGTGAAGGCTGGCGTGAACTCATACATACTCGTAGTGGTGGAAATTGCGGCGCTATTCTCTCTTAGCTCCCTGCAATCATCAATGAGAAACGGTCCTCATTGAAGATGGAGCGCCGAACCCTGAAAGGAATTGAACTTTATCTTGAAGTAATCTCACCGGGTAGTTCACTGGGCAATCATTCCTGATGCCGGTAGAATTGCCAGCTTCTAGACATCAAGCGAATCATCATGGCAAGAAACACCACCTTTACCTCAGAATCTGTGTCTGAAGGTCATCCAGACAAGATGGCGGACCAGATTTCAGATGCCATTCTTGATGCCATCATCGCAAAAGACGTGGATGCAAGAGTCGCCTGCGAGACATTGGTCAAGACCGGCATGGTGGTTGTGGCAGGTGAAATCACCACGGATGCCTGGATCGATCTTGAGGAAGTCTGCCGCGAGGTTATCCTCGACATTGGCTACAACAGTTCCGACGTTGGGTTCGACGGAGCGTCCTGCGCGGTCATCAATGCCATCGGCAAGCAATCCCCGGATATCGCAATGGGGGTGGACGAGGCAAAAGATCATGAACAGGGAGCTGGAGATCAGGGACTCATGTTCGGTTATGCCACCAATGAAACCGACGTACTGATGCCTGCTCCCATTACCTACTCGCACTTGTTGGTCAAGAAACAGGCTGAAGTGAGAAAGAATGGAAAATTGCCTTTTCTGCGTCCTGATGCAAAGAGCCAAATCTCTTTCAAATACAACGGAAACGGTATTCCCATCGGTATTGAAGCTGTTGTGTTTTCGACCCAGCATGATCCCGATATTTCGCAGAAAGATCTCCACGCCGCGGTGATGGACGACATCATCAGGCCAGTTTTACCCGCAAACTGGTTACACTCGGACACCCGATATTTCATCAATCCTACCGGTAAATTTGTGATCGGAGGTCCTGTGGGAGATTGCGGGTTAACCGGCAGGAAAATCATCGTAGATACTTATGGCGGTATGGCGAGACACGGAGGGGGTGCCTTTTCAGGAAAAGATCCTTCGAAGGTAGATAGAAGTGCGGCTTACGCAGTTCGATATGTAGCGAAGAATATAGTCGCCGCCGGACTGGCGAATAAATGTGAAATACAGGTTTCCTACGCCATTGGTGTCGCAGATCCTACCTCCATCAATATTGACACATTCGGTACCGGGAAAATCCCGGAAGAAGAGATTGAAAATGTAGTTCGCGAAAACTTTGATCTAAGACCTAAAGGCTTGATTGCAATGCTCAACCTGAAAAGACCCATCTACCGGCAAACCGCGACCTATGGTCATTTCGGCAGGATCGAAAAGGATTTTACCTGGGAAAAAACCGATAAGGCAGGAACCTTGGCAAAGGCACTTTAGGTAACTCCAGGGTCACATGAACTCTCAATCCCAGTTTGATAAGCGCTTTAGTTTCGAATTTTCCGCACCAAAAAATGAAGACGCGATTCAGAAATTAAAGAAAGTTCATCAACGCCTTTGTAAACTTAGTCCGCATTTTTTTTCCGTCACTTATGGTGCCGGTGGCTCCACCAAGGAAGGGACCAAACAGGCGGTTCTGGATATCAACAGCACCGGCAGTGATGTCGCACCACACCTGTCGTTTGGCGGCGACTCTCCGGAAAAAATTGAACAACTTATGCAGGAATATAAAAACGCCGGAGTGAAGCGTGTCATAGCGCTTCGTGGCGATGTTCCATCAGGTATGGGTTCTTCAAGCAACATGGCTTACGCCGACAAACTGGTGACTTTCATCCGCGAAAAAACAGGTGATCATTTTCACATTGATGTGGCCGCGTATCCTGAAATTCATCCGGAGTCTATAAGTGTTGAATCGGACTTAAAATACTTTAAACAAAAAGTAAACGCCGGTGCCGATAGTGCTATCACCCAGTATTTTTACAACGCTGATGCATACTTTCGATTTGTGGATGCTTGCGAGCTAATGCATATCAACATCCCCGTAGTGCCCGGCATTATGCCGATTACCAACTATAGAGGATTGGTACGTTTTTCAAACAACTGTGGCGCAGAAATCCCACGATGGATTGTCCAGCATTTACAAGCATATGAAAATGATCCGGACAGCCTGAAATCATTTGGTGTTGAAGTTGTGACCAATCTCTGCCAACGGTTACTTGATGGGGGAGCTCCTGGAATTCATTTTTATACTATGAACCAATCAGTGCCAACAATTCGAATCTGGCGCAACCTCGGACTTTAGTCCAATGACGGCACACGTCCCCAGGCTCTTCATTAATCACCAGCTGGGCATTGGCATCAATGTAACTTTACCGGAAGAAACGGCACACCACATACAGCATGTCCTTCGTGCAAAATTAGGGGACCCTCTCATTTTGTTTGATGGACTGGGCGGCGAATACGTTTCCAGTATCATCAGTATCAGGCACAACGAAGTTGAAGTTAGCATCGTCAGCTACGATCCAGTGAGCCGGGAATCGACTCTAGATATCATGCTCGGTATAGGAATCCTCAAACGCGAGGCGATGAAAACTGCTCTACGACAAGCAATTGAATTTGGGGTGACAAGCATTATTCCATTGGAAACTGAAAATACCAGTGTCACCAGAAAACAGTTTGATAAACGCTGGAAAAACTGGCGGCAAGTCATCCAATCAGCCTGCGAGCAAAGCGGGCGTACAATGTTGCCAACACTGCATGAGGTGCAGACTTTTAATCAGTGGATCGAATTTGCCGATGGTGATTTGAAGTTGCTCGCTTCACCACTCGCCGAGACTGGACTCAAATGTATCGAGTTAGTTCCTCAATCTATCTCTGTGCTGGTCGGACCGGAAGGTGGCATCAGTGACAATGAAGAGCAAAGAGCTCTGGAAGCCGGATTTGTGCTTGTATCAATGGGAAACAGAATTCTTCGTGCTGAAACCGCACCTGCCGCTTTTCTGTCACTCATGCAGTACCGCTGGGGTGATTTCTAATCGGAAAGAACTTGTCGGTCGCGCGCAGGCCACTCGGTGTCTGAATCTGGCCAAGAACTAGCTGGTGGTTATGTGATCAAAATGTTTCGCAGCGCGGATTCCACATAGTCAAGGTCTGGAATCGAGATTATGTCGTCTTCAAACCGCACTCTGGCGGTTTCAGTTTTCTCAGGCGTCTCTCCGGTCTCGAATAGCATCTCGGCTGTTAATTCCACCAGCCTCGGTGTCGTTTGAGCGACCATGGCATGATAAGGCAAATCATCCTGGTCATTCAGCCCTTTAATAATTACAAGACCCGCTGATGACACACTGGCTAACGAAAAACTGGCACGCTCCACAGTTAACATTTCAAACGACGAAACAGGCACCTGAACTCCTCGCCAGCCAAGCAAACCAAGAAACCAGTCGGGCGTATCTTCTACCCGCTGCAGGGGCTCATAGGGAATAATCTCCGCTACGGTTGATTGAGGCAACAAAATCCTCTGTTTTTGCATAGGAATGACGTAGGTTAGTAACTTTGTCATGGAGTGACTTAGCTGGTTCTTGCCCAGATGCGGGCATCGAGTGGGCTGGTTCCTTCATAATTGGTCATTTTCATTATCCGTTAGGAACTAGCTAGAGGATACTTCTTTGATAACTTCCTCGATCGTACTGAGCAGATTGGCCTCCTGGAAAGGCTTACCCAAATACCTGTTGACACCAAGATCAAGCGCCTCCTGTTTATGTTTCTCTCCGGTTCGTGAAGTGATCATTATGATAGGCAGTTTCTTTAATCTCTCATCACGACGAACAGTTCGGAGTACCTCAAATCCATCCATATTCGGCAT
>JAPUGI010000046.1 GCA_027292925.1 Gammaproteobacteria bacterium | reverse complement strand
TTGCTTGGTTCGATACATATTGCGTAGAACCAAGCGGGGATTTTTCTCAAAGGCTGCAGCTGCAACGCCGGGCTGGCGATTGAAATGTACAATATAGAAATCCTGGCCGAGCATTTGCTCCCAGAAAGCAACAGGGTCAGCCTTCTCCCTGATCCTAAAGGGCACTGACAGGTTCGCTACTCCTAAGATTCGATCCGGATTTAGCAGCACATGATTCCATACCACAATGGCGCCCCAGTCATGGCCAACGTAAATGGCTTTCTCAATACCAAGGGTATCCAGCAAACCATTGTGGTCATTCGTTAGGTGATGTATATCGTACGCATTTACATCTTCGGGTTTACTCGACGCACCATAACCACGTTGATTAGGAACAATGCAGTGGTAACCGGCCGCAACCAGGGCAGGAATCTGGTATCGCCAGCTATAGGCGTGTTCGGGCCAGCCGTGGCACAAAACTATGGGAATACCGCCCTCCCCTGCCTGGTAAACCTCAAGTTCAATGCCGTTGGTTTCGATCATCCGTGGTTGCGGAAAGTCCATATGCACCTCTTTACACTCATTATTTAGTTATCGAAAAAACTCCGCAGAATCTTGCGGTACAAAACCAAGTAGTGACCTGGCATGGGCAAGATTCCGGTAACCCCTTAGATTATTGGACAGGATAAAAAAAACATCATACTTTTCCGGTAAATCCACCGTCATGGCTAACTGAATGGCGCTGACCACATCACGCTGGCTATTCCAGACAGAAAACTGGCGGGAATTAGTTGGCCTGTCCTCTCTATTGGCAAATCCGATGCGTAAACAAACGACTTGCAGCCCATAAGCATTTGCATAGTGCCTGGCAATCGATTCTCCCCAGACCTTGGTACTCGCGTAAATGTTCCCCGGCCTGGTTGCCATGGATTCATCAATCAAGGGAATATCTCCCACCTCATCATATCGACCCTCAACCAGTGCTTTGTATGGTTCAACTTTTTCCCATCCCGACACCGTTGCGCCACTACTGGTGAACACCACGCGTTTTACGCCACACTCCCGTGCCGCCTCAAATACATTTCGCGTACCGATAACATTAATATCAAGCAGGGCCTGCCAACCTGCACTATCGCTAATCTTGGCGGCAAGGTGAATAACAGTTTCCTGATCACGGAATGCGGGTAATATTTCAGCGTAATTATCAAGACTTGCCCGGGTCGTTGATACTCCAGATACTTCACTGCGGTTCAACGCACTGAGCTTATGACTATCCTCTAATTCCCGGCGAACCGCAGAACCGATCAAGCCGCTCATTCCAGTTATCAGTATATTGTCGCTCATTACAATCTATGTCCCCCTGTCTTGCCTAATCATATTGATGGTTGACTCACAACGCTAGCATCCACAGAATGCGCATTCAATTTTGATTTCTTTTGGAGAGACCCATGGCAATCGGTGTTGTCGCCAAACTAACCATCCAGGAAGGCAAGAACGAGGAATTCGAAGCAGTATTCGCAGATCTTCAAAGTGCCGTCACCTCTAACGAACCCGGAAATAATTTTTACGCGCTACATCGTTCACGCGAAAACGACACTGTCTATGTTGTTCTTGAACAATATGCTGACCAGGAAGCGTTAGACGCTCATAGCGCCTCTGATCATTTTAAAACAATTGGCGCCAGGCTGGGACCATGTATGGCAGGTCGACCGGAGCTGGAATATTTCGACGCAGTTTAGGGAAACTTACTTGATCGCCTCATATAGGTAAGGCAACGAAACGTCCATCCGATAGTCAACATTGGAATGATTATCCGCAAATTCTTCATACTGATGAACAATATCCAGCGCTTTTAATCGCCCTGTAAGTTGCCTTGCGCCAAATACCAGGTTGTATTGATCACTGGCTCCACAATCAATGTACAACCCTTGCAAACTCTTGAGGTTGTCTTGTACGTCCACTCGTTCAATCATCCTTACCGGGTCCCAGGCCAGCCAATTCGCCCAGCGTTCTTCAATCAGTTCACAGGTTTTTTCATTGACTGGGAGACGCACACCATAAGGCTGCTCAGGATCAGGATCATAACTTGCCGCCATCGCCAGATTCATCAGCAGGTGCATATCGGAACCTGACACTTTCCTGTCAGACTGTATTTTCTCCATAAAGGCTGCAACCCCACCTTCGTATCCTGACAGTTGCATCAGCGTACCTGCCATATCGCCTCGATAACACAAATCGAATGCCATATCCCCGGAATGGCAGGCGGTGGCTCCCCAGGTATCCGCGTACAACATGCCATGGATTATCGCACCATAGCCACCACTAGATTTTCCAAATATTCCCCGATGCTGGCGTCCCCGCTTCACGCGATATTTATTTTCTATCGCTCGGATCATCTCCTGCGTGAGGAAGTCAGCCCAATTACCCATGGCAGCCGAATTGATATATTGGTTACCACCTAACGATGTAAAACAGTCTGGCAATGCCACGATTACTGGACCCATCTTCCCCTCGTCAATCAGGCGATCAATTCTTTGCGGTACACTTTCGGAAAATGCCTTCCAGCCGATATGGGCAAAGCCACTGCCGGTGAATCCTACGATATCAACTAACAAAGGATAGTCTTCAGCAGAACTGTCATAGCCCTGTGGCAGGTACATCGCAACTGAGCGAACGGCAGGATCACCGAGCATATTGTTTTTTAAAGCAGTGGAATCAATTTCAAGGATTTCAATTTTCCCATGGGGTTGGTCAAAATTTTGTTTTGGCATAGTTAGTTCCTTTCAGGAAACTGATAAATTCGATTAGTAAATGAGGAACTAACCCGCTCGATGTCTAAATCCGGACAAGAACTACTTAATTCAAATTACTAGAGATTATTCAGTATACTAATCGACAGTACCTTCAAGGAACATCAAGATGAACTATTTCGAGAACGCCTGTCTACTGACAGGTCGGGGCTTGCTGGGATTGTATTTCATCCTACCGGCGTTAAGTAAGATCACTAACTTCGAACGTATGAGTGCTTATATGGCAGAGCACAACGTACCATTGATATCTGTCCTCCTCGTGTTAACCATCATCATTCAATTAGCTGCCGGTAGCGCATTGATCGTCGGTTTCCAGGGAAAATGGGCAGCTTTTGTACTGGCCGGGTTGACGCTGGCAATCAGTCTCTTTATGCACAATTTCTGGGATTATCCCGAGGGTACGGAAAAAGCTCATGAGCTGCAAAACTTTGTCAAGAACATGGCTGTCATGGCGGGTTTGCTAGTAGTGACGGCAATCGGTACAGGGCGTTTCAGTCTAAGCCGGGCGTGACAACTACATCTAACGCGCTTACAGTGTCGTCAATGCGGGAGCATGACTGTCGGATAATCATCAATCAATTAATAGGCTAACATCATAAATGCGGAGGAAAATCGATGGGTATGAAAGGCGTGGATCATGTTGTTATCAGGGTCAGGGATATCGATGAAGGAATTAAAACCTGGCGTGACAATCTCGGTATGGAACTGGAACGCACGGCAGAATCCGAGGCCCTTGGAATTAAACAGGCATTTTTTCCAATGGCCAATGGTGGATTCATCGAGATCGTTGCACCTACCAACGATGAGGCTGCAGTAGGGCGTGCGATAGAATCCAGGGGTGAAGGCCTGCATACCCTGGCCATGGAAGTGGATGACCTGGATGCCACCGTGAAAGATCTTGAGAGCAAAGGTGTACAGCTAATCGGTGTGGGAGGACCACAGGTATTTATCCACCCAAAATCTGCAAATGGAATTCTAGTTCAACTTACTCCTGCTAGTTAACCACCGACAAATTACGTCAGGGAGTGGAGAACGGCGAAATTACCGTTCTCCTTTTTGCAGGTTAGTTACTGTGGCTCAAATCCGGCCTGAAACGCGATACAGTGAACTCAACACTTTCGATAGCATCCTGACCATCCTGGAAAATCCTTTCTCCGTTTCGTCTCCCGAAATGCTCCGTTAAACGTTGGGGAATGGGTTTGGGCTGCGTGTCCAGGTCGACCCAGTTCTGGGCAATACCGAAGCGCCAGATTAGTCCTGAACCGAGCCCAGGCTGAAAGGCGTTGTAATAAAGGTCAGGCGCAGTTGCCTTGGTTGCTTCCACCAATTTTTCCAGATACGCCTCAAACTGCAGTCCCATGCCGTTTTTCACAGTAACAGCGATTAACAGCAGGATTTCCGGGGGGGTTTCGAACTCGGGTCCCGCAATTCCCAGGTCCGGACGTGGGACAATAACGTAAGAGTCAGTGCTTGTGACTGAATCCTGAAACATCTGCCCGATTTCTGCCAACTCTTCGCCTTCATAAACCTCTGCCAGCACATTTTGCTGGGTTGCAAATTCCTGATAGGAATTGAAAGGTGAGACGAACGCATACAGGTCATTATTTCCAATTCCCGGTGAATATCCAAAATATTCCGGGCTCTTTATCTTGTCGGCAGCGGCCTTGAACTTCATGGAAACCTGTTCAAACTCCTGTGCCCGACCGACGGCAACTTGAAAAAGGTTTACGGTCAACCCTCTAGGTGGGGCATCCTCTGAATATACAAACGCATAGCTCAAACTAAATATGACAACAGCAAAATAATACAAAATTCTCTTAAGGTACATCTTTTATTCCTCTTGATTCTTGGTTTTTCTCGGCCCT